>CAMWRN010000140.1 GCA_947176675.1 uncultured Clostridia bacterium
GGAACAAAGTTACATCAAATTAAACAACGGCGAAAAGATACCGCAGTTCGGCATGGGAGTATTTATGGTACCAGCAGGAGAGGAAACTAAAAGTGCATGCCTTGATGCGCTGAAAATGGGCTATCGGCATATTGACACCGCCCACGCTTATCAGAACGAGCGTAGCGTAGGCGAGGCTGTCAGGGAAAGCGGCATACCCCGTGACGAAATTTTTATTACCTCAAAGCTTTGGCCCAGCGAATACGGCGAAGGCAAAACAATGGCAGGCATTGACAAAATGCTTGAAAGACTGAATATTGGGTATATTGATCTGCTTCTGCTTCATCAGCAGGTGGGCGATTATATGGGTGCATGGAAAGATATGGAGAAGGCTGTGGAGCAGGGCAAGGTACGCAGTATCGGGCTGTCCAACTTTGAGAGCGACCGTCTTGAAGAAGTTTGTTCTGCGGCAAAAATAAAGCCTGCGGCATTGCAGGTGGAGTGTCACCCGTATTTTCAGCAGAGGGAACTGAAAAAACGTATTGCACCATACGGCACAGTTATTGAGGCTTGGTATCCTATAGGTCACGGTGATACGGGGCTTATTAACGAAACTGTTTTTACCGAGCTTGCAGAAAAATACGGCAAGACCAATGTCCAGATAATCCTGCGGTGGCACATTCAGGAAGGCAATGTTATTTTCCCGAAGTCCACAAACCCGCAGCATATAAAGGATAATTTCGATATTTTCGATTTTGAACTTACCGATGGTGAAATGGAAAAGATAGCCGCTCTTGACAGGAACGTGCGGTTCTTTAATGCAACCCTTGAACAGCAGGAGGCGCAGTTTACGTCCTGGTCGCCTGCGGACTGAATTTGAAGGGAGTTAAAATATGAAACTTATTACAAATTTACTTCTTGCCGCAATAATGAGCATTTCTCTTGCGGCGTGTTCGGCGGGAGAGTCCCCTGCCGAAAATACGCAAAGCGAAAGTATTATCACAACGGCGGAAAATATGCTGTCCGAGGTCAGCGAAACAGTTGGTACAAGCAATAGTTCTCAAAGTGCGGAGACTGACGGTGATGTCGGAGTTTTTGATTTGGACAAAGACACGGTCATGCTGAACAGCGGCTATGAAATGCCTATTCTCGGTATCGGCACGTACCGCTTATCGCAGGAGCAGGCGGAAAACTCGGTTTACTGGGCTTTGCGGGACGGCTACCGTCTTATCGACACCGCCCGAATTTACGGCAACGAAGAGGGTGTGGGCAAGGGAATACGGCGAGCTATTGAGGACGGTTTTGTAACACGCGAGGAAATTTTTGTTACAACAAAAATGTGGACTTCAGATTATGACGACGGCGAAGCAGCTATAGACGCTTCTTTAAGGCGTTTGGGACTTGATTATATCGACCTGATGATATTGCACCACTCTCAGCCTGAAAACGACGTGCAGGCATATCAGGCAATGGAAGCAGCGGTAAATGACGGAAAGCTGCGTTCCATAGGTCTTTCAAATTATTACGAGCCGGAGGATTTTGACAGGCTTGTTAATGCGACGAAAATTGTCCCTGCGCTTTTGCAGAATGAAACTCACCCTTATCATCAAAGCGGCGTTATGAAAGAACATCTTGCGCAGTACGGAACTGTTATGGAGTCATGGTTTCCGCTTGGCGGCAGGGGAAATACGCAGCGGCTTTTTGAGGACGAAACGATTTCCGTTATTGCCGAAGCCCACGGAAAAACTTCTGCGCAGATAATACTGCGCTGGCATTTGCAGGCGGGAAACATTGCTATCCCGGGTTCGAGCAATGAAGCGCATATACAGGAAAATTACGAGATTTTTGATTTTGAGCTGACCGAAAGCGAAATGGAACAAATGACTGCTCTTGAACGTGATGAACGGTTCGCTTCATATTGATAAGCTGTGGTAAAAATGGTTGAAAAAAATATTATTTCAGGCGCAGGGACGGTTTGCGACAAATGCGGAAAATGCGTAGCAGGCTGTCCGGCACAAATAAATATTCCCGAAATTTTAGACGGTGCGGAAAATTTCACGCACATCGAAAATTTTTACGGTAATCCCTATGATTGTATTGAATGCGGTTTCTGCACGGCATGCTGCCATATGGGTATTGACGTTATGGAAATTATACGCAGTATTGCTATGGAGCAATGTATTCACAAAGGAGCGTCGTGATATGAAAACAAGAAAATTAGGCAATATTACGGTATCCGATGTGGGAATGGGCTGCATGGCTTTTTCTCACGGTTATGGGAAAATCCCTACCGAAAAATACAGCATTGAAGCCATTGAAAATGCGTACAGTCACGGCTGCGCCTTTTTTGACACGGCGGAAATTTACAGTCCGAATTTGTCAGGCATAGGTCATAATGAACTCATTGTGGGAAAGGCTCTTGAAAGCGTTCGAGACAAGGTAGTTATCGGAACAAAGCTGTTTCTCGGTTATTCGGAAGTTCGGTCCGGTTCGGTTTACGATGCCGTCCGCAGACATCTTGAGGGTTCACTGAAACGTCTTAAAACCGATATGGCAGATATATATTATCTCCACAGAACGGGAGGCGTTTCTGTGGAAAAGGTCGCGGAGGCAATGGGGCGGCTTATTGACGAGGGATTTATCCGCGGCTGGGGACTGTCACAGGTAGACGCAAACGTTATCCGCAGGGCGCACAGCGTTGTTCCTTTAAGTGCGGTGCAGAATATTTATTCCATGGTGGAAAGAGATTCGGAGGCTTCGGTAATACCCTATTGCTTGAAAAATAACATTGGTTTTGTTCCGTTTTCGCCTATAGCAAGCGGTCTTTTGTCGGGTAAGATAACGGCAGAAACTCGGTTTGAAACGGTCGACGATGTTCGGAACTGGGTGCCGCAGCTCAGCAGGTCTAACATTATAGGAAATCAGCCAATAGTGGAGTTGCTGAAAGAATATGCAGATTTAAAAAATGCAACGCCTGCGCAAATTTCCCTTGCATGGATGCTGCATAAATATCCTAATGTTGTGCCTATTCCCGGGTCTAAAAACAAGGAACGTATAGTGGAAAATCTGAACGCTTCGGAAGTGGAGCTTACGGACGAGGAATTTTCCGCTCTTGAAAATTCTCTTAACAAATGCAAAGTGTACGGACACAGGGGGTTCGGAAGATAGAAGAGACGGTGACAGTAATTGAATGAACTCATAATAAAAATGATAGAGCCTAAGCATTCCCTCTCCAAAGAACGGCAGCATTTCGGTAACAGAGAGCTGATTTCACTTATCGTTCCCATACTTATCGAGCAGCTTTTGACTATGCTTGTGGGTATTGCGGATACTCTCATGGTAAGCTATGCGGGAGATGCCGCCGTATCGGGTGTATCTCTTGTAAATCAGCTCAACAACGTTTTCATTTTCATTTTTGGGGCAATAGCTTCAGGCGGCGCAGTTGTGGCAAGTCAGTACGTCGGCAGGAACGATAGTGAAAACGGCAAGACTGCCGCAGGTCAGCTTATGTTGATAACTGCACTGATCTCCCTGCTGTTTACCGGTGTTTCGGTGTTTTTCCGCAAGCCGCTGCTATTGATTCTTTTTGGCAAGGTCGAGGCAGATGTAATGTCGGCTTCCTTGATATATTTAACTCTGTCTGCGCTGTCTTTTCCTGCCATTGCGGTGTACAACAGCGCATCGGCATTGTTACGCAGCATGGGCAAGACCCAAACGGTCATGAAGGTATCTGCTGCAATGAATATCATAAATACGGCAGGTAATGCCATAGGTATTTTTGTACTCCATGCAGGAGTTGCGGGAATTGCCGTTCCCTCCCTTATATCAAGGCTTTTTGCAGCGGCGGCAATGCTGATATTCATCTCGGACAATAAAAATATACTGTATCTGAAAATAAAATATATTTTCATCTGGAACAGCGCAATGATTAAAAGAATACTCGGCGTGTCAATTCCCAACAGCATTGAAAACGGCTTGTTTCAGCTTTCAAAGGTAGCGTTGTCGGGAATAGTCGCACTTTTCGGTACTGTTCAGATAGCCGCAAACGGTGTTGCACAAAGCTTTTGGTCAATGGCTTCGCTTTTCTGCATTGCTTTTGGCTACGCATTTGTCACGGTGATTGGGCAGTGCATTGGCGCAGGGGATATCGAGGCGGCAGACTATTACAACAAAAAGCTACTTAGGATAACCTATATCGGCTCGGCGGCTTGGAATTTCTTGATAACTGCCCTTACGCCGCTGACGCTTGTGCTTTACAACCTTACCGCCGAGGAAAAACGGCTCGTGTTCATACTTGTGCTTATCCACAGCATTTTCAATGTTATATTATGCCCTGTGGCATTCTCACTTTCTAACGGTCTGCGAGCGGCAGGTGATATAAAATTTACTATGTACGCTTCGATAATAGCGACGGTGATATGCCGTGTTATTTTTTCCGTGATACTTGGAATATGGTTGAACATGGGCGTTATCGGCATTTGTTTTGCAATGGTTGTCGACTGGCTGGTAAAAGCCGTGCTGATAGCTGTGCGATACAAAAGCCGTAGGTGGACAGAATTCAAACTAATATAAATAGAGGTGCAATTATGAAAAAAATAATTATATTTTTGTGTACGGTCATGCTGTGTTTTGCTGTAAGCGGCTGTACAGACAGTACTCACGAACATACTGTGCAAAGCAGTTCAGCCGATATAATTGAAAATTCAGCAAACAGCGGCGAGAACATTGCTGCCGAGGATACACGGAGAGAAAATTTGGGCAGCGCGGCTGCGCTTTTAAGTGAAAACAACATGGAAGGTGTTACGGATAATTCGGAGGCTTCAAAGATTTTGGTGGCATATTTTTCACTTGCTGATGAACAGTACGAGGTCGGCGTTATCGAAAAAGGAAACACAGAAATTATTGCGGAGATAATAGCAGAAAAAACAGGTGCTGATATGTTCAGAATCACTGCCGATACCAACTATCCCACCACCTATGAGAGTCTGCTTGATATTTCACGTCAGGAGAAAAGTAATCCGCCCGAACTTGCCGAAAATGTGACTAATATCGCGGACTACGGCATTGTTTTTATCGGTTATCCTATTTGGTGGGGTGACTTACCGACAATCGTAAAGATGTTTATTGAAAGCAACGATTTTTCCTATAAGACTGTAATACCGTTCTGTACCCATGCGGGCAGCGGACTTTCAGGAACTCAAAGCAGCGTTGAAAGCCTGTGCATGGGTGCGGAGATAAGGGACGGGCTTGCTGTAAGAGGTACTACAGCACAGAACGACTATGATGCCGCAGAAAAAGCAGTTACAGATTGGTTATCTGAGCTTGGCATATCTTGATATAACGAAAGGATTGAACAGTATGGCAAAGACAATAACAATATTTTTCTCAATAAAAGGTCAGACCCTTAGTTCAGACATGAAAATTGTAGAGCAGGAAAAAGGAAACACCGCAATAGCTGCTGAATTTATTCATAATGCTGTAGGCGGCGAACTGTTTGAGATCGAGACAGCGAGAGTATACTCCAAAGATCATATGACGATTATTAACGAGGCCAAGCAGGAGCTGGAAGCGGGAACTCGTGTTGAAGTGAAAAAATACCCCGAAAATCTTGAAGAATATGATACAATATTTTTAGGATATCCGAATTGGTGGAATACCATGCCTATGGTCATGTTCACGTTTTTGGAGCATTACGATTGGAGCGGAAAGCGGATAATCCCGTTCTGCACCAACGAGGGAAGCGGGCTCGGAGAAAGCGTAAGGGATATTAAGAAAATTGTCAAAGGCGCAGATGTAAAAGACGGCATATCGCTTACAGGTTCACAGGTGAAAAATATGGAGGACAAAATTTTAGCGTGGGCAAAGGAACAATTACAAGTCACGGCAAATGAATAGATAGGTGTGTGAAATATGGAAACAAACGAACTTGGAAGTCTTCCGATAGGACAGCTTTTGCGAAAAATGTCTATGCCGCTTATAATCTCCATGTTTGTGCAGGTTCTTTACGGATTAATAGACAGCCTATACGTAGCACAGCTTGGCGATAACGCATTGACTGCTATCTCATTGTGTATGCCTGTGCAGTATCTTGTTCTTGGAGTGGGTACAGGTATCGGCGTTGGCGTAAATTCCGTACTTTCCAAAAAGCTTGGAGAAAAAGATGAACATAGTGTAAGCATTACAGCGGGGAACGGTTTGCTGATGGTGTGGATAATTATGATATTATTTGCCGTTTCAGGTGTAATTTTTATGGAACCGTTTTACAGAATACAAACAGACATTGCTGAAATAAGAGATATGTGTATTTCATACAGCAATGTTCTTTGCATATTTTCCTTTGCTGCTATGCACCAAATCATTATGGAAAGGCTGCTTTCCGCTGTCGGTAAGGCAAAGCTTACAATGATACCCATGCTGACAGGCGCAGTTGTAAATATTATCCTCGATCCCGTTATGATTTTCGGTTGGTTCGGATTTCCCGAAATGGGCATTACAGGAGCAGGTGTAGCTACGGTATCTGCTCAAGCAGTCGCAGCGATAGTTGGACTTATTCTGAATATTCATTTTAATCATGAT
>CAMWRN010000141.1 GCA_947176675.1 uncultured Clostridia bacterium
ATATATTGATTTTCTCAGCAGTATGTGCTATAATTGTTAAATCAATTCATTGAAGGTGATTTTTGTGGACGAAGAAAAATCAGAAGCTAAAGTGCGCTATAAAGGCTTGCGGAATTATTTTCACAGTCTTTTCGATATGCGCGACAATATGATGTCCTATGACGAGATAGACGATATGATGCGGGAACAAGCCGTGATACACGGCGCGAATATGTGGATACTCATGCTGGCGATACTTATAGCGTCCATCGGTCTGAATGTGAACTCCACAGCTGTTATTATCGGCGCAATGCTTATATCTCCGCTTATGAGCGGCATTATGACAATGGGGTACTCCATAGCCGTAAGGGACATTCAGCTTCTGTTGAAGGCTCTGGTAAGATTTGCCACACAGGTTGCGATCTGCCTTATTACCTCGGCAATATATTTTAAAATTTCCCCGCTGACCGTTCCGTCAGAGGAAATGATAGCCCGAACCTCTCCAACCGCATGGGACGTGCTCATCGCTCTTTTCGGCGGACTGGCGGGAATGATAGGTCACACGCGAACCAAGCACTCCAACGTTATTCCGGGAGTCGCAATAGCCACTGCGCTTATGCCGCCGCTCTGCACCGCAGGCTACGGAATAGCCACGGGACAGTTCCGCTTCTTTATCGGAGCGTTTTATCTTTTTCTCATCAACACCCTGTTTATAGCCATTTCCACCGCGCTGATCGCCCTTGTGCTGAAAATTCCGTACCACAAAAGCGTCAGCAGAAAGTCACAGAAAAAGGTCAACCTTGCTATTGTTCTGATAGCGGTCTTTACGGTAATACCAAGCGTTTTTGTGGGAGCCTATACGGTCTACGATTCGGTGGTGGACACAAGCATCGCAAGCTATTTGAACGACAGCTTTCGATTCGAGAATACGCAGATGGTAAAGTCCGAGACCAACAAGCAGAAAAAAATCATATCCGTCTCTCTCGTTGGAGAGACACTTTCCGCCGACGTGATAAAGCTGCTGCGGAGTCAGCTTGCAGACTACGGTCTTGAGGAGTACAATCTGCACGTCACCCAAAACGTTGTCACCGAAACGGACAGCAGCGACAAGGTCACAATAATCTTGCAGGAGAACACCATTTCCGAGCTTAGAAAACAGTTGAACGAGCAGTCGGGAGAGCTGTCCGAAATGCAGCTCAGCCTTAACGAATACGAAGCTGAACATACTGCGGACGCGATTTTGAAAGCAATGCCCCAAAAAGCCGAAAGCATTTTCCCTTACCTTTCTGACTGCAAGATAGGAATTATGTCTGACGGTCGGAACGACATTATAACCCTTACCGCCGAAACGGATAAAGACCTTTCCGAGGACGAGCTGACCACCGTCAGGAACTGGCTTTCAGCCGAAAGCGGCATTGACCGCGCGGAGACGTACATAACCTATGTCATACCAGAACCTCCCGAAACGGAAGATACCGAAAGCGAAAATAACGAAGAATAGCGAAACGCGGCAAAGCCTTGTACTTTGCCGCGTTTTTATCAGAAATATGAAACGCTGATGTTCTTGCCCATTGCCTTCAGCTTTTTGCTCACCTCGTCGATAAGCTGCATTTTTACGTTGAAGTTGATCGGCAGCGCTGGATTTTGGTGCGCGGGATTTACCGCCCGTCCCACATAGAAGCTTATATCCGTGGCTTCCTCGAAAAGCATCTGGGCAATTCGGGACGCGCCGTCCTTTTTCATGCTCAGGTCGCTTATGCTTATGCTGCCGTTAAGATAGCTGTCCGCGTATTCCAGAACCTTTGTCATGGTCACAACGCCCTCGGTAACGAGGTCAATGCCCTCGATCTTCGCTATTGGCGGGATATCGGGGTCGAAGTAGTCAAGACACGGAACAACAGGCTTGCCAAGATATTCGGAAGCAAGCTTTGATGTCGTACCTCCGCAGACAATGTGCTTTCCCTCCTTGGCAAAGAACAGGGTCTGCATTTTTTTCAGGTCCTGCGGATTTGAGGGAGGTCCTATCATAAGGCTGACGGGTATCCTCTGACGTATCTTTACCGCCGCGACGGTTGTGTCGTCCCCCGGCTCGCCGCCGTAAAGATCGTTGCACTCGTCCAGAAGAAGCTGGGAAATGCCTTTTGCAGACATCTTCTTATCATAGTTTCCCACCATGAAGTCGATAATGCTGTCACGCTGCCAGCCGAAGTTCAGAGTCTTTCCTACGCCCGCGTAGATCGCGCCGTCGCTCATGGCGATGAACACGTCGTTCTTTTCAAGCTGGAGCTTGGATTTGTAGATAGTCTTTCCGCCGATCTCCATGCTTGTGCGGGGATACTCGAAGTTCTCACCGCCTCGGAGCATTATAACGTGGGGGTTGTCGTACTGGATTATCTCCGCCTCGCTGTTGTTTGTAATGCGTATAATGGTGAACGTGGAGTAAGCCACGCCCCTCTTTTCGCAGACGGGCAGCGTCGCCGCAATTGTGGAAACGCACTCCTCAACGCCGAGGTTATTCGCTATCATTGTTGAAATAATTTTAGAGGTCAGGGTGGAAAGGATACACGCCTTTACTCCGCTTCCCAGACCGTCGGCAAGCACAAGAACAAGGCTGTTTTCGTTCTGCTCCACGATCTCTATGTGGTCGCCGCAGAGCTGCTCGCCTTTTTTGTTTACGCTTTTGAAGCCTATGTCCGTACACAAATTATTCATCTGCAAGAGTCTCCTTCAGCTTAGTCAGCGCGATCTTCGTCTCAGCAGTTGTTTCGCCAAGCAGGGACGCGATCTCCTGTACTACTCGCATCTGCTTGTCGATGACCTTATCGGTGATCTCAACAGCCTGCATATTGGTGTTTTCCTTTTTGACGCGGCGTTTCTCCTCGCCTGTAATGTCGCGCATAATGCTCATTATAATGTGGTAGTTTCTGTCGTAGATGATAGTTTCCTCCACATAGAGCTGATATTCCGCAAGGTAGGTTTTCTTCTCATAAACGTTGCGGTTGTTGTCCAGAACGTTCATATACTCGGTAGGATTAAGTATCCTTATAACAGGACAGCCAAGCACGTCGGACTGGTTCTTGATGTTCATCATATTGCAGGCAGCCTTGTTGATAAGCTGTACCTCGAAGTCCTCATTAAGCACAAGTATGCCGTTGGGAGTATTGTTTATAATGTTGTCCGAGAAGGACTCTGCTTTCTCCTTGAGATATGGCAGACACATGGTAAAGTCCGCCTTGCCCTGATATACGGCGACGGCTTTTTCGCGGCAGGTATTGTAGCCGCAGCTTCCGCAGTTAAGCTCGTGTTCGGGAGTGGTCTTGCCCATTTTCATGAGTATCTCCTTGATCTGAGCGTCGCTTGGATAATCCTTGAAGCCGGATTCAACTGCAAATTCCTTTTTGATCTCTTCCGCTGAGGGAACGTTAGCAACAGTATCGTTTTTGCCCGCATATCTGTCTATGGCAAGGAAATTTCTTACAGGCTCGGGCTTTTCGTTCTCCATTACGGGACCGCCTATACAGCTTCCCGCGCAGGCAGACATTTCCACAAAGCAGCCCTTGATGTCGCCGTTTCTGATGTCCTCTAAGGTTTTCATGCAGTTCTCCATGCCGTCCACAGTGATAAAGCTGTAGGGCAGGCTTTCCTTATCCATGGAACGGACAATTCCTCCCGTTGTGGGGAACAGTGCGGAGCGGTTATGCTCCTTTTCGTCGGGACAGTTTTCAAGCGCAACGCCCGCTTCTTTTAACCAGCCCGAAAGCTCGCCGTATGTAAGTACCGTATCAACGTGCTCCTTGTATTTATCCGCTTCTTCCTTTTTGGAAATGCAGGGACCTATAAACACCGTGTAGGCGTCGGGATTTTCCTCCTTGATGCGCTTGCAGTGCGCCTGCATTGGCGACAGAACATGAGCAAGATGAGCAAGCTGATCGGGGTAATACTTCTGGATAAGCGTGTTTACCGTATGGCAGCAGGAGGAAATAAGCACGTCTACAGTTCCCTCGGCGAGAATTTTCTCGTACTGCTTTTTAACGATCTCCGCGCCGATAGAGGTCTCCTCAGCAGAATGGAAACCAAGCTTTTTCAGCGCGTTTGTCATAGCGGTAAGACCAACGCCGTAATTCGCCGCAAAGGAGGGAGCAAGGCTTGCAATGACCTTTTTGCCGTCCGCAATGACGCTTTTGACCGTGTCAACGTCATTCTTGATCTGCTTGGCGTTCTGGGGACAGACTACATAGCACGTACCGCAGAGGATACAGTCGTTTTGAAGAATATGCGCCTGATTTCCCGAAAACTTGATAGATTTTACAGGGCAGTGCCTTATGCACTTGTAGCAGTTCCTGCAATTTGAGGTTTTTAACTGAAGATAGTTAACGTTTCCCGTCATACCGTTCAATATCCTTTCACTGAAAATTTAATGGCAGGACTTACGCCTGTACTTTTTCCATAACGTATTTACTGAAGATCTCTGAGAAATTCTCGGGGGAAACTCCGCATACCACCTCGTCGTCCACTTTAATGGTAACGCCCGTGGTACATTTTCCCAGACAAAAAGCCGCCGCCAGCGACACCTTGTCCTCAAGATGGTTTTTCTCGATGTTTTCTTTCATCAGCTCGATTATCTTGTACGAGCCTCTCAGGTGGCAGGAGCTTCCAACGCAAACGTAAATATTCATAATTCAACACCCTATCTGTAAAAAATTTGTATTGATCTCACAAGAGTGACGGGAAACCCCGTCCCCTATAAAACTAATCGTGCAGCCCAACCCGCCCCCTTGAGGGGGCATTACAAAGTTAAAATTGCCGATTACTAAAGGTGGGGGTGACTAAGCCCGCGGGGGCTCCCCGCTACAGCTCGAGAACAAAGATCGCGTCCCGTATGCTCTTTTCGGCAGCCTCCTTTCCGTATTTGTCAACAGCAAGCTTATCCTTGGGTCCGTGGGTAAGACACGCTGCGCCGCCGATACAGCCGTCTATGCATGCCATACCCTCTATAAAGTTTTCTCCTCCCACGCCTTTCTGGGCTTTAAGCAGAGCTGTGCGGCAGTTGTCTATACCGTCGCAGACCGCGGCTTTCAGCTTGAAAACGTCATCGGGAATATCCATTTCTTTAAGCGCATTCGCAACCGCGTCGGAAAGTCCGCCGCTGCGCGCAAAAATTCTTCCGTAATAAGAAGCGTTGTCCAGAGGTTCGGATTCCAGACCTTCCAGAGCCACGCCCTTTGCGTCGAACAGAGCCTGCAATTCCTCAAAGGTGATAACGTTGTCGATATAGGGACTTACCGTTTCCTTTTTGCACTCGGCTTTCTTCGCTGTGCAGGGTCCTATAAAGACTATCTTGCAGTTCGGCTCGTGCTTTTTCATGTATCTGGCGATTTCCGCCATAGGTGAAAGATTGTGAGATATCTTGTCTTTCATATCCGGGAACTGAGTTTCTATGTACTTGACAAACGCGGGACAGCACGAACTTGTCAGGAAGCCCTTTTCCACCAGCTCGGAAGCCTCCTTGAATGCAACCATGTCCGCGCCGAGAGCTGCTTCCATAACACTTCTGAAGCCAAGCTCCTTAAGTCCCGAAACTACCTTTCCGAGAGGAACGGAGAACTGTCCCGAAATAGACGGAGCGACCACCGCATGAACATTGTATTTTGTATTGTTATCGGAATTTTTCAGCATTTCAATAGTGTCCAGAATATAGGATTTATCGCTGATCGCGCCGAACGGACACTGGTAAACGCAGGCTCCGCAGGCTATGCATTTGTCGTCGTCGATCTTCGCGCAGCGGTTCTCGTCTATGGAGATAGCTTTCGGCTTGCAGGCTCTTACGCAGGGACGCTCGCTCTTGACGATCGCCGAGTAGGGACACGCCGCCAGACATCTTCCGCACTCAACGCATTTGGATTTGTCGATTACCGCCTTGTGGTTCTCGATTTTAATTGCGTCCTTGGGACACGCGTTCATGCAGCGGTGAGCGATACAGCCTCTGCACGCCTGTGACACCTGTATGCCGTCAACGGGACACTCGTCGCAGGCTATGGGAAGCACCTCGATAACGTTGCTTGTCTTGCCGTTGTTCATGGCAAACTTCACACGCTCGTTCACGATAGCGCGTTCCTTGTAAATGCAGCAGCGCATTGTGGGCAGCGGTCCGGGGACTATCGTCTCCGCAATGCCGAGCAGTCCCTCCTCAAGCCTGTCCTCAAAGGCAAGTCTTGCCACCTCGCGCAGGACTTTGTATTTAAGCTCCTGCACACTGGTATCAAACATCATATGTATATCAATCCTTTCAAATATAAAAGTAAGTTGCTGTACTCTTGTGCTTTGTTATATCATGACTTTTCCTCGTCGCGCCACCCCTTGCACACGTCCGTCCAGCCGACAGGCTTCGCGTATTTTTCCAGCTCGGCAATGGTAAATTCCGCCGCACTGTTTGAGCTTCCGCAGGCGGGAAAAACCGTCTCAAACCGTTTCAGCGACTCGTCCAGCCAGACCTGCACGCCGTCGTTTACCGCAAATGGACAAACTCCGCCCACCGCGTGACCGATAAGCTTTTCCGCATCCTCAAAGGAAA
>CAMWRN010000142.1 GCA_947176675.1 uncultured Clostridia bacterium
GTTCGATATTATTGAAATGCTGAAATCCACCTTGTGCGACTTGTCCTGCACTCACTTCGGCAGAACCACAAAAAGCACCATGGAGCGCGTTGTGCAGTACATTCAGTCCAATTACAGCCGTGAGCTCCGTCTTGAACAGCTTGCGAATATTTTCGGCTACAACAGCGCGTACTTGGGCAAGGTTTTTCATCAATACACTGGAGAAAACTTCAACAACTACCTTGACCGCATTAGAATTACCGAAGCAAAACGCCTGCTTCTTCTGAACGAATACAAGGTTTACGAAGTCGCCGAAATGGTGGGTTATTCAAATATAAACTACTTCCACAACAAGTTTAAAAAATATGTGGGAGTCAGTCCTCTCAGCTTTAAGCGGCAGGGTAAAAACGTTGAAACAAATACTGACGCTGAAGCAGAATAATAACTGCAGCGATTTCACAATACAGTTGGTTAATAAAAATACCGCCCTTGTTTGAAACAAGGACGGTATTTTTATTACATATTGTGTAAATTTAGATCAACTGCGGCTCGCTTTGTATTCCGTTCCCCACTTCGCCATTGCATCCAGAATCGGAAACATTGAGCAGCCAAGCTCGGTTAACGTATACTCCACTCTGGGCGGAACTTCGGGAAATGTCTCTCTTGTCAGCAGACCGTTTTCCTCCATATCACGCAGATTTGCGGTAAGTACTTTCTGTGAAATTCCCGGCAGCGATTTTTTCAGCTCTCCGAAACGCTTTGTGCCGTCCCGCAGGTCGCGTATTATCAGCACCTTCCACTTGTCGCCGATAAGCATTAGAGTCGTTTCCACAGGACATGGTGGCAAATTGCTTTTGTCAATCATTTTTGACCTCCGAATATTTTGTGATTTAAGTATAGCACATTTCCTACAAAAATTCAAGAAAAAATTTTTTTAACGCAAATCCCATCTCTCCGCAAATGTTACTTTTCGGTAACTATGCCACAAAAAAGTGCCTTCTTTACAAGTATGAAAAGCTGTGATATGATATAGTCAAGGAAAAGATCAAGCGCTTAGATCTCCCGAAAAGAACAATTACCAAAACTTTTTCAGGAGGAATTTATTATGAACAAAAACACATTTACATCAGTTAAGCTTGCAAAGGGCGAGATGAACGTTTACGATTTCGGCACAGTAAAGCTTCACGCCTACAAGACCAACGATTTAATCGACGACGAGGTTTTTGTCATTGAGAAAAACGGCAAAGCTGCCGTTATTGAGTCTCCATGCTTTTTTGACAACTGTGCGGAGCTTTCGGAGTATCTTAAAGATCTTGAGGTGGATGGAATATTTGTCGCCTATCACGGTGCAGGCGCAAGCTTTATGCCCGACATTCCAAAGTACGCAACGAAAAACGCAAAGGAATATTCCGAAAACGGCAGCGGAAAGACTCTTATTGATAATTTCACAAATGCTTTCGGAGACGTTTTTGACAACTCGGTACACCAAATCACCGACATTATCGGCGAAGGCAAAGTTACAGCTGCGGGAATTGATTTTATAATCACTCAGACCGCGGAGGCGTTCGATATTGAAATTCCCGAAATAAACGCAGTTTACACGCATATGCTGGGACATGACTGCCACTCAATCGTTGCCGGTACAGGCCATGCGGACGCAATTGTCGCGCAGCTCAAAGAGTATATTAAAAAGGGTTACGATCTGATATTAACGTCCCACTACACTCCCGAAGATTTAAAGGATGCAGAGACTAAGATCGGCTATCTTGAAAATCTGAAAGTAATTGCCGCAAAATGCAAAAATGCTGACGAATTCAAGTCGGAAGTAAAAAATAACTACTCCGATTACAGCGGCGATAATTATCTTGATATGACGGCAGGATTTTTCTTCGCTGGATAAAAAACAGTATGGCACGACGGATATTTTTATGAAAGGATAAGAGCTATGAAACAGAATGAACGTCTATTATATCTTATAAAAAATTTGCTTTCGGAGGACCGGAAATATGAGAAAATACCTATCCCCGAAAGCGAGGAGGAACGTTTCAAGCTGCTTCGGTCGCTTATGAATATCCGTCCGCCAAAGCCTGTTTCGGAAAAGTTCCTTGCGGTGCAGGACGAATTTCTGAAAGAGAAAATTTACTCAAAGGGCATTACCGATATTACTGATTTAGTGCCGGTCGAAAACGGCATATACTTGTGGAAAGGCGATATCACCACGCTGAAATGCGGCGCTATAGTCAACGCAGCAAACTCGCAGATGCTGGGCTGTTTTCAGCCTTGCCACAGCTGTATCGACAACGTGATACACACCTTTGCGGGAATACAGCTGCGTCTTGAATGTGCCGACATTATGGACAGACAAGGAATCGAAGAGCCAACAGGCACGGCAAAAATTACGTCGGCGTACAATCTCCCCTGTGATCATATTATTCACACAGTTGGACCTATTGTAAACGGCAAACTTACCGAAAAACATTGCAGACAGCTTGAAAGCTGCTATAGGTCATGCCTTGAAGCAGCGATGCAAAATAATGTGACAAGTATTGCTTTCTGCTGTATCTCCACTGGGGTATTCGGTTTCCCACAAAAGGAAGCGGCGGAAATCGCGGTAAAAACGGTGAGAAAATTTAGGAAAAACCACAATATTGAGGTGATATTCAATGTTTTCACTGAGAACGACTATACGATCTACAGCGGACTTCTCGGCTGAAATAACTCGGCTCAAAAACACGCTAAAAGTCGCCGACGCTGTTGTTATTGGCGCGGGAGCAGGGCTTTCCACCGCGGCGGGCTTTACTTACACGGGCGAACGATTTGAAAAATATTTCTCCGATTTTATAGAAAAATACGGCTTAACCGATATGTATTCGGGAGGATTTTTCCCGTTTGAAACTTCCGAAGAGCACTGGGCGTACTGGTCGAGATATATTTATTGCAACCGTTATACAGACGTGGACAACGGTGTATACAAAAAGCTTTTTGAGCTTGTGAATGATAAAAATTATTTTGTGCTGACAACAAATGTTGATCACCAATTTCAGAAAGCGGGATTTGATAAAAAACGTCTTTTTTACACGCAGGGGGATTACGGTCTGTTTCAGTGCAGCGAACCTTGTCACAATGAAACTTATGACAATGAAAAAATAATCCGCAAAATGTTTGCGGATCAGAAAAATATGCGCGTACCAACAGAGCTTGTTCCAATATGTCCGAAATGCGGAAAGCATATGACTATGAACCTGCGCGCGGACGATAAATTCGTGCAGGACAATGGCTGGTACAAAGCAAGCGAGAGGTACAACGATTTTATCCTCCGTCACAGCGGGTCAAAGATACTGTTTCTTGAATTGGGAGTTGGATTCAATACTCCATCCATTATAAAATTTCCGTTCTGGAAGATGACTGCTGAAAATCCCAATGCAGTTTACGCCTGCATCAACTATGGCGAGGCTTTTTGCCACGAGGAAATCAAAAAACAGTCAATCTGTCTGAACATAGATATTTCGGAAGCCATAGAGCGTCTGATATGTTAGCATTCACAATCACATATTGATAAGCGTTCGGTTGATCTTTTTGTCCTCGATAAGCTCTACAATAACGATATTCAGGCAGGACTGATCCAAGGAAAGATCGTATACCTTGTCCGCGCCTATAACTGCCACCAATGGGCGAAGCGGCTGGTCGGGATAATTTTTCATGACATAGGCTGTCTCGCCGTTGGAAAGCTTAACCCGCGAACCTGTTGGGAACGGCGCAACCTTTCGCAGAAATGCCCTTACTACTCTTTCGTCAAAGTGAGTTCCCATACTGCCCATTACCATTTCAATCGCCTCGTTCGGCGGATTCGGTATACGATAAGGTCTGTTGGACGTCAGAGCGTCGTAAACGTCCGCCACCGCAAGAATTCTTGCATAAGGGTGAATTTCATCACCCTTGAGGTGGTTTGGATAGCCCGAACCGTCGAGCTTTTCGTGGTGACCTACAATACCGCGGAAAATATTTTCATTTACAAGATTGCGCTCGTGCAAATGCGCAGCAGCATGAACGGGGTGCATTTTGATAATGTCGAACTCCTCCCGCGTGAGCCTGTCGGGTTTGGTTATTATCTCGATAGGTATAGCTACCTTTCCGATATCGTGCAGAAGTCCCGCCAGACCAAGCTCATTGAGCCTTTCGTTATCCAGACCCAATTCAATGCCTATAGCGATCGCCATTATCGCAACGCTTAAGCTGTGATGGTAGGTATAGTCATCGTACATCTTGATATCAGCGATATTTATAAGTATGTCCTTATGGGAAGAAAGGCTGTCTATAAGCTCCTGAGTAGTATTGCCTATGGCTTCCACATCACCTTTTTGCACGCCCTTGCTGCTGTCAATGAAATTGTCCGCCAGACTATGGATATTTGAGATAGCCTCTCTGCGTATCTGCTGATTAATAGACGACACAACCCGCACTTCGCTGCGTACAGTATCAACATACGCGCCGTCCAGCTTAGCGCTGCAAAGCTGTGTGACCTGCATATCCGTAAGCTTCTGCCCGGTTTTAAGAACCATTGCTGATTGTGAGGACGGGTCATAGAAATGGATATCCCTTGCAAGACACATTCCCGCAAGAAGCTCTTCCGACCTTACGAAAACCAAATCTGTCAACTCCTTGATCCTGCGAAGCTTCAGCAAAACGCTTCTGAAACTCCCGGATTATTTTAATTCAACTAATTCAACGCATTAAGGGTCTTCCGAAATTACTTTCAGAGACCCTTTGTCTGATTTGCAGACGTCCGCCTGTGCGCCCACAGATAAAATTCAAGAATATTACCTTTGTCCGCGTCATATTATGTATCAGACAGGCAGTTTACTTCTTGAGCTGAGTAATGCATTCGGCGCATACGCACTTACCCTTGAACTCAACGATATTCTCGTCGCTGCCGCAGAAAGCGCACGCCTGCTTATACTTTTTGAGGATTATTTTTTCGTCCTCAACATAAATTTCGAGGGCGTCTTTTTCGCCGATGCCGAGACCGCGTCGGAGCTCGATGGGGAGGACAATTCTTCCAAGCTCGTCGATTTTTCTCGTAATACCTGTTGCCTTCATAAAAAACAACCTCCTATATAGTTTAATTTCCAGTAATATTATAGCATAATTTGTATATAAATGTCAAAAAACATTATGTTAATAATAATTACCATTTTATGAATATTAATTTACTATTATTTCCATGTTTAAGCATTCAGAAAGGAAAAACTGCCATGATAAAATGGATATTTGCGCTTATGCTTATAGCATCAGTGGTATTCGGAGCATTCACGGGAAATATGTCTCAGGTCGGAGCTGCCGCGCTTAATTCCTGCGTGGAAGCCGTAGACCTGTTTTTATATCTGCTCGGAGGAATGTGCATGTGGGGCGGTCTTATGCGCGTCGCCGAAAAAGCAAAGCTTACCGATATGCTTTCAAAGCTGTTCAAACCTTTTCTGAAACTGCTTTTCAGAGGTCTGGACATGAACGGCAGAGCTTTTCACGCGATATGCATGAACATTACCGCAAATCTTCTCGGACTCGGAAACGCCGCCACTCCGCTCGGACTTGAAGCCATGCGCCGTCTTGAACAGGAGGAGAAGCCGGGAGATACCACAAGCAGGAATATGATCGTATTTATTATCCTTAATACAGCTTCGATAACGCTTATCCCCACCACAGCAGCGTCAATGCGCCTGAAACACGGTTCCGCCGCGCCGATGGAAATTTTCCCGTGTGTGCTTATAACATCGGCATGCGCCCTTGCAGCAGGACTTGTTTCAGCCTTTGCCCTTGACGGACTGAAGAAAAGAGGCAAAAAATGAGCGACCTTATTATCCCGTTTTTCATTGCTCTGATTATGATAATCGGTCTTATAAAGCACGTGGACGTTTTCGGAGAATTTACCGAAGGTGCTAAAGAAAATCTTAAAGCGGCATTTGACGTATTGCCTGCGCTGATAGCGTTGATGACCGCTATCGGAATGTTTAAAGCTTCCGGAACGTTGGAGATAATTTCCGAAGCGATCTCCCCCATTACGGAATTTCTCGGGTTCCCGGAAGAATGTATTCCTCTGGCGATAATACGTCCGGTTTCGGGAAGCGGAGCGCTCGCTGTATTTGAGTCAATCCTGAACGACGTATCCCCCGACAGCTTTGCTGGACGCGTTGCAAGCGTCATTATAGGTTCAACCGAAACGACATTTTATACGATAGCGGTTTATTACGGTATAACAAACGTAAAAAAAACCCGCCATGCAGTGACTTCCTCTCTTACAGCGGATCTTACAGGATTTATTATAAGCGCACTAACTGTCAGACTTATTTTAGGAAGCTATTAGTTTTATTGCACAATATAATTCAAATAATACATATATATTTTGTTATTACAAACAAATCTTGTGTGAAAGCTTGACAATGTCATCTGATTTTGGTATAATAATTAACGTTGTGATTATTGTTCGCAACGAGCCATTAGCTCAGTTGGCAGAGCATTTGACTTTTAATCAAAGGGTCTGGGGTTCAAATCCCCAATG
>CAMWRN010000143.1 GCA_947176675.1 uncultured Clostridia bacterium
TGATAGCAGCTGTAAGACTTGTCTTACCGTTGTCAACGTGACCGATAGTACCAATGTTTACATGGGGTTTTGTTCTTTCAAATTTTGCCTTTGCCATTGGAATTTTCCTCCTTAATAAATGGATTAATCATACTGATATACTTATATTAGCAGATTTTAAGATAAAATGCAAGCATTTCGTGTAATTTTTTTCAATTTTCAAATAGTTTACTCGGAACCCTTGCTTCTTGCGGACATAATCTTTTCCGCGATGGAACGAGGTACCTCAATGTAGCTGTGAGGCTCCATTGTATACTGGCCGCGTCCCTGAGTCTTGGAACGAAGATCGTTGGAATATCCGAACATTTCGGAAAGCGGAACCAGCGCGTCTACCTGAGCCGTGCCGTTGTTTGTTTCCTGACCGAGTATCTGACCGCGGCGAGCGTTGAGATCGCCGATAACGGTACCCATATAGTCATCGGGAACAATAGCCGCTACCTTCATGATAGGTTCAAGAATGCAAGCGTCAGCCTTCTTCATAGCTTCCTTGAACGCCATAGAACCTGCGATCGAGAACGCCATTTCGGAGGAGTCTACCTCGTGGTAAGAACCGTCGTAAAGGGTTACCTTAACGTCAACTACCTGATAGCCTGCGAGAACGCCTGCTTTCATAGCGCCCTGGATACCCTTGTCAACAGCGGGGATATATTCCTTGGGAATAGCGCCGCCCACAACGGCATTGACGAACTCGTAGCCCTTGCCGGACTCGTTGGGTTCAACCTTGATCTTAACATGACCGTACTGACCCTTACCGCCCGACTGACGAGCGTACTTGTGGTCAACATCGGCAAGCTTCTTGATAGTTTCCTTGTAAGCAACCTGAGGTGCGCCTACATTAGCTTCTACCTTAAATTCACGGAGCAGACGGTCAACGATGATATCCAGGTGAAGCTCACCCATACCTGCGATAATAGTCTGACCTGTTTCCTCGTCTGTCCATGTTCTGAATGTGGGGTCTTCCTCGGCAAGCTTTGAAAGACCGATACCCATTTTTTCCTGACCTGCCTTAGTCTTAGGCTCGATAGCGAGCTGGATAACAGGCTCGGGGAATTCCATAGATTCAAGGATAATCGGGGACTTGGGATCGCAAAGCGTATCACCCGTAGTGGTATTTTTCAGACCAACACAAGCCGCAATATCGCCTGCGTAACAGGTTTCAATATCCTTTCTGTGGTTGGAGTGCATCTGAAGAATACGTCCCATTCTTTCGGAGTTATCCTTTGTGGCGTTGAGAACGGTAGCGCCCGCGTCAACCTTACCGGAGTAAACTCTGAAGTAGCAGAGCTTTCCAACAAAGGGGTCGGTCGCAATCTTGAACGCCAGAGCCGCAAAAGGCTCGCTGTCGGAAGAAGGTCTTTCCTCTTCCTCGTCCGTATCAGGGTTTACGCCACTGATAGCGGGAACATCAAGCGGAGACGGCATATAATCAACGATAGCATCGAGAAGCTTCTGAACGCCCTTGTTCTTGTAGGACGTACCGCATGTAACGGGAACCATCGAGTTAGCGATAGTAGCCTTGCGGATACACTTCTTGATTTCTTCTATCGTGAGAGTTTCGCCTCCCAGATATTTTTCCATGATATCGTCGTCCTGCTCGGCAACAGCCTCCAGGAGCTTTTCATGGTATTCGGCAGCCTGGTCGGCCATATCTTCGGGAATTTCTTCCACGCGGATATCCTTTCCAAGGTCGTCGTAGTAAACATAAGCTTTCATCTCAACCAAGTCAATGATGCCCTTGAAGCTGTCCTCGCTTCCGATAGGGAGCTGAATGGGAACAGCGTTACATTTAAGTCTGTCAAGCATCATGTCAACAACGTGGTAGAAATTAGCACCCATAATGTCCATCTTATTTACATAAGCCATACGGGGCACCTTATAGTTATTAGCCTGCCTCCAAACGGTTTCAGACTGAGGCTCAACGCCTCCCTTTGCACAGAAAACAGTTACAGAACCGTCAAGAACTCTGAGCGAACGCTCAACCTCAACTGTAAAGTCAACGTGGCCGGGAGTGTCGATAATATTGATCCTATGACCCGCCCAGTGCGCTGTGGTAGCAGCGGAGGTAATTGTAATACCTCTCTCCTGCTCCTGCGCCATCCAGTCCATCGTCGCAGAACCCTCGTGAGTTTCACCGATTTTATGGTTTACACCTGTATAAAAAAGGATACGCTCCGTAGTGGTCGTTTTGCCCGCGTCGATGTGAGCCATTATACCAATATTTCTGGTTTGTTCAAGTGAACAATCTCTTGGCATAATTTTTTCCTCCAATTCACCGCGTCCGCCATTGGGCGGATAACTGCGGTCATGCGGCTTTTACCAGCGATAGTGTGCGAAAGCCTTGTTTGCCTCCGCCATCTTGTGTGTATCCTCACGCTTCTTGCAAGCGCCGCCCACACCGTTGGTAGCGTCGATAATTTCAGCAGCGAGTCTTTCCTTCATGGTTCTTTCGCTTCTTGCTCTTGCATAGTTGGTAAGCCATCTCAGACCGAGGGTCTGCTTTCTTTCGGGTCTTACCTCCATAGGAACCTGATATGTGGAACCGCCCACACGTCTTGCCTTTACTTCCAGCAAGGGCATGATATTTTCCATAGCCTGCTCGAAAACCTCGAGAGCGTCCTTACCTGTCTTTTCGGCGACAATATCGAACGCGCCGTAAACAATCTTCTGAGCAACGCCCTTCTTGCCGTCGAGCATGATATTGTTGATAAGACGAGTAACAATTTCCGAATTATAAACCGGATCGCACAAAACCTCGCGTTTTGCAATATTACCTCTTCTTGGCACAATACTTCCCTCCTTCATAAAAATGCTATCATAGGTACTCGTTTACTTGCTTTGTTTTCACAAATCAAGACACGCACCGAACCAATGCAGAGGCGTTCATCTATATAAAATGAATCACTCCGCACGAATCATAATGCGGTTTCATTGAGTCTACAATTTTTAAGACATTTCAGCAGTAAGCCTTTGGCTTACGATTACTTAGCTGCGCCTGCCTTGGGCTTCTTAGCGCCGTACTTGGAACGAGCCTGATTTCTCTTGGCAACGCCCTGAGCGTCCAGCGTACCTCTGATGATGTGGTAACGCACACCGGGGAGATCCTTTACACGTCCGCCTCTGATAAGAACAACGGAGTGCTCCTGAAGGTTATGACCGATACCGGGGATATAAGCTGTAACCTCAGTGCCGTTTGTAAGTCTTACTCTGGCGATCTTTCTCATAGCAGAGTTAGGCTTCTTGGGAGTAGCAGTTCTTACCGCAGTGCAAACGCCTCTCTTCTGGGGAGCGCTCTGATCGATAGCGATCTTCTTCTTAGCGTTGTAGCCCTTCTGAAGAGCAGGAGCCGTGGATTTCTTTTCAAGAACGGTTCTTCCCTTGCGAACAAGCTGGTTAAACGTTGGCATAACATTTCTCCTTTCTTCGATTATTTATGTTAAGATGCCGTACGGAAAGCTCCGTCAGACATTAACACACCTAAACATTATACACACAAAAAAACTGTTTGTCAAGCATTTTGAACAAATTTTTCCGCAAAATTTCTACATACGGCAGAATTTGTATCATATGTATGGACAAACAGTTCAGTAAACGCGTTTCTTTGGGCAATTTTGCATATCCGAGCATCTATTGCACGAACCTGTTCCGCAGTAGTTTTCCCGACAAAATGAATTATATACATATTTATGGAAACGCTTCCTGATTATTCGGTAAAATTTACGCCCTTTGAGCGGATTCTCGCACTGTCCCCGTCAATAACTCCCGCATAAAAACCCTTTTTCTTTTCGGCAGATTTTTTCAGAATATCAAAGGCCACGTTAGCAGCAGCAAACAGTACTGTCGCCGCGATAAGCTGTCCCATAAAACTGTTGAGTACGATCAGCTCGACCGTGAAAACCGCTGCCATCAGCACTGCCATGACCAGAGCCGCCTTTTCGGCGATACCGAAAATAATTATTTTCTTGTCCGCGGCAATGTACTCCTTTTTGTTCCGTAACCGCCACATTTCATACTCCGCACGCTTTTTGTCCTCTTCGGCTGAATTGCGCTCAACAGCCTTTTCGTTCTTGTCGCTTTCGGCGGTAAGCTCGTCGTAAAGTTCGGGAGAAGCCTCCGAGAGCACGTCTTTTTTGATCCTGCGCATATTTCCCGCCATAGTTTCCACCTGTATTTCGTCATTCTGTTCCAGCTTCATGCGCTTTATACGGCTTACGTTTTTTACGGACTGCTCCCCGCTCAGGTCTTCCATTTTACCCTGAGTCTCAACATACTCCGCTCCCGAAAGCAGCATTCCGCGTATTTTCATGCCCAGCCCGCAGCCGTTCACAATAAGGAACGCCCTTTCCTTTACATTCTTGACGTCCTTTTTCGCAGCCAGACAGTTGATCGTTTCGGCAGTATACTCATACAGCAGCAGTGTATCCGCCAGATAAGAAGCCGCTGTTCTTTCGTTTGTATGCACCGAAGCGTATCTTTTCTCATAGTCGGCACGTGCGGAAATATATTCCAGCATATCTTTAAACACCATAAGAGAAAGCTTTTCATCTTTCTCTTCAATAATTCCCGCCTTTATATCCTTTATCCTTGAAAAAAAGCCGTCGCAGCTCAGGTAAACCGATGAACTTTCCATCATAAGATACTGGCTTGTAAGCTCGCGCCTGAAAACCGCCTTGATACAGCTTCCGTCCATGTCAAGAACCGAGCCGTAGCTTATATATGCCTCCTCATAGCTTTTTCTGGAAAAGAACGCGTCCGCCGAGGACATAAAGCGGTACATAGCGATCTCGCTGTCGGCGTCCATGCTGTGTTTTTCCCTTTTTTCAAAAGCTTTCACCGAGTCTGTCCACCCGCACACGGGACATTTTGCCATCGTCCCGTTCACGTCAAATTTGTTTCCGCATATCGGGCATAAATCCGAATGCTGTTCTGCCATATTCAGTCCTCCTTGTTTCTCCCGAAACGGGGAAACACAATTTTTTGTGCAAATTGTAAACATTATACCATAAATGTCTTTAATTGTCAATTGAAAAAACTTTTCATGCGGAAATCAAATTTGATAAATTTTGATTTAGCGGAAAATGCCCGCAGATTCCGCTAATTGTGAAAACGTGACAGGAAAGCCGTTCCCTACAGAGACATACAAATGTAAATCAAAATTTACTTGTCAAACCGATAGCTGCACCGCAAATCGCTTGTGCATAATCACTAAAACCAAACGGCTTATTTTTCCTGCAAAATATAAAATTTTGTAGACTTTTTCGGCAAAATATTGTATACTATACACATAATCAAACCGCAGAAAGGGAGTTTTTATATGAACGAACGAGAAATCAAGGACTTAATGTGCGATGTATGCCATAAAATGTGGCAGCTGGGCTGGGTAGCCGCCAACGACGGAAACGTTTCCGTAAGGCTTGGGGACGGCACTTTTCTTGCCACGCCCACGGGAGTAAGCAAAAGCTTTATCACTCCCGAAAAAATCGTGAAAATCAATGACAAGGGCGCAATTCTCGAAGCAAACGACGGCTACAGACCGTCTTCGGAAATAAAAATGCACCTGCGCTGCTATGAGGAACGTCCGGACGTTGGCGGAGTCGTTCACGCTCACCCGCCTACGGCTACGGGCTACGCGGTTGCAAACAAGGCTCTTGACGGCTACA
Source organism: uncultured Clostridia bacterium (assembly GCA_947176675.1). Classification (GTDB taxonomy): domain Bacteria; phylum Bacillota; class Clostridia; order Oscillospirales; family Ruminococcaceae; genus RGIG8773. Next base: position 5,697 of record CAMWRN010000143.1, read on the forward strand.
CCATGATCGAAGCCGTAATTGCGGTGGGAAGCGTTCCCGTTACGCCCTACGGAACCCCGTCCACATATGAAGTCCCCGAGGCTATCACCCCCTATTTAAAGGAACACGACGTTATGCTTCTCCAGAACCACGGCGCGCTCACCGTTGGCGCAGACCTGCTCACTGCATACTACCGCATGGAAACTCTGGAACTATTTGCCAAAATTTCCCTTACAGCTCACCTGCTGGGCGGCGAGAGGGAAATTTCCCGCGAGAACATAGACAGGCTTTGCTCCATGCGCGAAAACTACAAGGTAACGGGCAAACACCCCGGCTACAAGAAGTATCCTTACGGGGACAAGTAAAATGACAAGAAAAGTCGTTACAACAGCAGACGGCAATGTCGTTTACTATATTTCCGAAAGTTGGGACGCGGACAGGGATACGCTTGTATTTCTCCACGGGCTTACGGGCGATCACACTATGTTCTCACAGCAGTTTGAATATTTCAAGGACAAGTACAATATCATCGCGTGGGACGCTCCCGCTCACGGAGAATCACGTCCCTTTGCGGATTTCACCTACAGGAAAGCCGCCGAGGCTCTTAACCTGATCTTGGACGAAACGGGCGTAACCTCCACGGCACTGGCGGGGCAGTCCATGGGCGGATATATTTCACAGTCCTTTATAAAGCGTTACCCCCAAAAAGTACGTGCCTTTATCGGCATAGACACAACGCCGTTCGGCGAGGGGTACTACTCGAAGTCCGACATTTTCTGGCTGAAGCGCGTCGAGCCTTTAGCGAAGCTTTACCCCCTCGGCGCAATGAAAATAGCAATGGCGAA
>CAMWRN010000144.1 GCA_947176675.1 uncultured Clostridia bacterium
CTATTACGACGATCCCACCAAGGAGATCGAGGCGGATACCGAGTTGGTTGTCCTCAAATCGGAATACGACGAGAATAATGACGAGACCCTCGTGTCCATTGACAACGACGAGGAATATGAAAAAATCGGAAATATGTTCCTTGAAAGGCTAAATAAGCTTTACGAGGACGAATAAAAATCCGTTAAAATTTACTATTGATTTTTTCTCCGCTTTGTGCTATACTAATATCAGACTTAAGGAATTTCTGCCTTGTCCGATAAAGTGTGATTTTATAATCCAACACATTATATTAGGGATTCAGTCTCCGTCAGCGGATTGCAGACCTCCCGCCGCATTAGATGTGCGGAACAACGGACGCAGGGAGCGTGAAACTAACGGGCTGTTGCCCACCTGCCGCGTGCGGGTTTTATGCTTCACATGGCGGCAAGGCGGTTATTTTTGCAAAATCACGGCGAACCTCTTCGGAGGTTCGCTTTTTTTGCGGATATTTTTTCTCCTGTGGCAGATACTATTAACATGAATAAATTTATCGAAAAACACAAAAAGCTTTATTTCTATATTCTGGGAGCGGTAACGGGAATATGCAACGGTCTGTTCGGTTCGGGGGGAGGCATCGCCGCCGTACCAATGCTCCAAAAGGGCGGCGTGGATGTAAAAAACTCTCATGCCACGTCCCTTGCGCTGACACTGCCGCTGTCCGTGGTGTCAGCGTGCTTTTACGCCTATGACAAAAGCTTCCGCTGGGGGGACGCGCTGCCACTTATCCCTTTCGGACTTGCAGGTGCGATAATAGGCGGTCTGCTTATGAAAAAAATACCCAACACCCTGCTCAAAAGGATATTCGGAGCAATACTTATAATTTCGGGAGGGAGGCTGCTGCTCAAATGATATGGTCGTTCACAGCGGCCTTCCTGACGGGAATTTTCGCTTCCCTCGGCGTTGGCGGAGGAATGATACTGATAATATATCTGACAGTTTTCGGCGGCTTCGACCAGATATCCGCACAGGGGATAAATCTTATCTATTTCATTCCCATAGCGATTTTGTCGGTAATTATCCACACGAAAAACGGTCTGATACACTGGAAAAAGATATTTCCGGCCATAATTGCGGGCATAGCCTTTTCGGCGGCGGGAGCTCTTGCCGCAAAATATTTCGGATCTCCCGCATTGAAAAAGATTTTCGCTGTTTTTATACTGCTTATCGGCATTAAGGAACTGCTCTATAAGCCGAAAAACAATGCTACCCGCGGTTCTTACGAAAAGCAAGATAAGTCTCCAGAATGATCGTAGCCGCCACCGCGTCCACCACAGCCTTGCGCTTTTTTCCGCGGACGTTTGTCTCGTTCAGATAATTGTGGGCGGTAACGGTGGTCCTGCGCTCGTCCCAAAGCTCCGTTGGAATACCCGAAAACTCCCCCGCAAGACGGGCAAACTCAGCGCATTTTTCCGCACGTTCCCCAGCTGTGCCGTCCATGTTTTTAGGATAACCAACCACAATAAGTTCGGCGTTTTCCTTTTTGGCAAGCTCCGCTACCTTTTCCGCACAGCGTTCAAAATTGTACTCGGTTATCACCGTAAGCGGCGAAGCAAGCATCTCGCTTTTGTCGCAGACGGCGACACCGGTCCTGCTGTCCCCGTAGTCCACAGACATGATACGCATTTGTCAGTCCTCCTTACAGTAATTTTTTGGAAAGATACAGGTTCAGCTCGTCGTCGTTTACACATTTCGCATACTGAGGACAAACCTTGTCCTCATACCACACTCCAGAACCGTCTGGAACATAACCGCGTTTTATATACATTCTTTGCGCACTGCCGTAGCCGCTGTGAAGCCCCACACCCAGATAAACCGTGTCGGAAAACTCCGCGGCAACCTGCTCGGCAATATCCATAAGCCGTGTACCCACGCCCTTTTTGCGGAATTTCTCCAGCACGTTGAAATCCACGATTTCGGGATAACCCATTCCGCCGAACGCGCCGTTCATGCAAAACGGATACACACTGACGTACCCCGCAGGCTCACCTTCAAAGTCTGCGGCAAGAGCGATAGCCTTTCCCGCCGCGGAGTCACGGATACGCATTTCAAGCTTTTCGGGAGAGGCGTTTTCCCACCCTTGCGCGATCTCCTCGCGGGCGAAAATTTCCGGATCGGACAGCCGGAGATTACGCACCCTTATTCTTCCGTCGTCGCTGTAAACCGTGTCCTCGATACGGCTCCACTTGGAGCGGGACAATGTGGACAGCTCTGCGGGAAGATGCTCGTTACTGTTCTTGAAAATGATTTTCGGGGTCAGATCGTCGCCGTATTCAACCAAAGACACGGCAGTGTTGTCCGACCAGCCAACGTCCTTTAACGAGGAAATAGACCTGCCCATTGCATAGCAAAGATAGTTCCGAAGCGCGCAACCGTGGGAAACCACAGCGATAGTCCTGCCCTGATTTTGAGCGGCAATATCCGTGACGGCAGCTTTCATGCGGTCAAAAACCTCTGTCATTTTCTCGCCGTTCTCAATGTAGAAATCCTCCATACGATTCTGCCACAGATCGTACTCAACGGGGTAAAGCTCGGGAAGCTCCGCCCATGGCTTGCCCTCCCAGACGCCGCCGTCGATCTCGATAAGACGCTCGTCCCTTTCTATCGGCAGACCGTGGTACTTATTTACCGCTTCGGCGGTGGAAACCGTCCTTTTCAGCGGGCTTGAATAGATGCGCTCGATCGGGATATCCTTGAACCATTCCGCAAGATATTCAAGCTGCTTCGCGCCCCGCTCGCTGATCTCGCAGTCGGTGCGTCCCTGAAAAAATTCATTGACATTGCCCATCGCCTCAGCGTGGCGCACAAAATAAATTTTAAGCATAGCTGTTCCTTTCATACAATTGTTCTATGGTCATTTTGCAAAGTTTTTAAGATACTCCAAGGCGGTCTCGTCCTCTTTTTTTGAGAACCCGTGTCCTGCGTTTTCGATTATCCGCAGAGTAACCGTTCCGTCGGCTTCTGTTCTTTTTTCTCTGTATGATTCATACGCTCTTTGGGAGTAACTCACGTCAACGATCTTGTCACTGCTGCCGTGAACTATAAGCACGTCCCCCGAAAAGCCTGATATCTCCTCAAACGGATCCATACCGATAACGTCCTCAACATAGCGCCTGCCAAGCTTCATGGGACCGCATTTTACTATGTCGGGAATATTGTTCGGATCAAACTTCGCGAACATCATTCTGCCTGCGCGGGCGTCGTCTGGAATACATAAGGCGGGATAAAACAAAACCAGTTCGGATACGTTGTTTTCCAGCTTTACAGCCGCCAGCGCGGAAACAAATCCTCCCTGACTGCACCCCATAAGCGTGATTTTTTCGGTGTCCGCTCCGTCCTGCGATCTTGCATACTCCATAACGGCTTCAAGATCGCGCACCTCGGTAAGCACAGACATATCCGTGGTCTTGCCGTCGCTTTTGCCTTTTACGACACAGCCGCCCGAAAAATCAAAGCAATAGGAAAGATATCCCATTTCGGCGAACGCCTTTGCGTAATGTCTGACCGTGTCCTGAAAAGCCATAAAGCCGTGGCTAACAATTGCAATCGGCAGCTTCTCTCCCTGCGGTGACAGCGGACGGTATTCCGTTCCGCGGATCGTCAGACCGTCTCTTTTGCAGGAAAACTCTGTTTCCAAATAACTACAGTTCTTATTTTTATTAAACATCTGCGCACCTCGTCTACATATTACCTGTTTCTTTCCCAAAGCGCGGTAATGTCCGCAAGGAATTTATCGGGCTTTTTGTCCGTACCGTTCAGCGAAAAGCTTATCGGCTGATACCCAAGCTTCATGTTGAGTTCGGCAGCCTTGCGGTTAAGTCCGCTGAGACGGTCAAGATACTCCTCGGAATACGCAAGCTCCACCTGAATAAGCTTGTTGTGTTTCATCGTTACCATATATATCCTTTTTACGTCTCTCCACGGCACAAAGCCTATGGTGCTGCTGTTGTCGGTAAGACCGCTTTCGTCCACGATTATCAGCGGCTTTGCGTTTATGAGACGCTTTGCCAACACCACTGCGGCGTACACGCAAATCACGGCGCAGACAGCAAAAAATACCTTTACAACCGCAACTCCCATGGGGGTCGAAAGCAGCCGATCCGTTTTTGCGCCTCCGCTGCCGGTTTCAACGTTAAAAACCAGCCACACCATGCAGCCGCACGCAAAAATCAATGAAAATATGTACAGCAGCAGGACGGACTTTTTCTGCATAACGATAATTTTTTCGCTTTCCATTTTGAGATTCTCCCCTGCTTTATTTTTCGGAAATGTTTCTTACCCAGCCGGTAACGCCGTGGGGAAGCCGCTCGTCCGCAGGCTTTCCGTCGTCGAACATAAGATTATGCTGCACCCAGTTTATCATACAGTGCTGACCCATTTCAATCCCGTAATGCACCGAGGCTATCCCTCCGTCGCCGTTGTAGACCCATTCGGGGAAGAACAGCAGGCAGTTTTTCATGCTCCGCAGCTTTTCCTCGCGGGGCGCGACGCATTTGTCGAATTCAGCCATTTCATCACGTCTGCCGTGGGCGATCAAAAGCTCAGTGCCGCTGTCGGATATTCTGTCCAGAGCATCATCGTCGGGAATATAACCCGAAGCTATCGGAATAGCTCCGTCGAAAAACCCGCAGTATTTTTCCAGCATAAACCAAGTCATGTACCCGCCTGAGGACGCGCCCATAATGAATTTTTTCCCGATATTGGCGGCGTTTTCTGCGCAGACCTTGTCATAGATAGCCTTTACAGGAGCGGCATACAGCTCCGACCATGTTCCCGTAAGCTCGCCGTCGGGCAGACGTTTTTCGTTTGCAAGGGGAACTATTATGTATGCGCCTCCCATTTCCTGCTGATACTTAGGCGTGGCGTACTGCTCCGCGCCGCAGCACATTATGCACTTTACGCCGTCCAGAGAATTGCTCGCGCCGTGAAGCCACATCAGCACAGGATATTTTTTATCCGCGGGAGCGCCATGCTTTACGGGATCGTATACATAATATCTTATATCGCCCGACTCGGCGCATGGGTACAAATATTCGTCGAAAAGGTCGAAATACGCCTTTGCGTTGTATGTAACGGAGTAGCTGATAAACTCGCCGTCCTTCATGTACTTTGCCCAATCGGGAACGGCAGTCTTGTTTTGTTCAAGTTTATTGAATTCGGGCAGTGGCATGGCAATACCTCCTAAAAAATTTCTTCCGCATTTTTCGGCAGACTCCGCACACGTTCAAGCCAGAGCCTGCTGTTTTTTGCCATATCAGAGTCATATTCCGTATGGAGTTTTTCCGCAACCTCGGGAGCAAACTCGTCCGCAAGTCCGCACATTACAAAAACAGATTTCCAGATATCGGAAATATCAGGGCCGCTGTAGGTTGCAAGAAAACGCTGCCATACAGATGGTTCAAGCCATTTGTACATATACTTTGCGGACTTTCCCACACTGACGGTGAAATCTGTGTCGAAACCGATCTTCCATGATAAGATTTTCACCAAATCGGAGCGCACACACTCGTTTATCATGCCGAGGGCGTATGAGACTTCCCCACGCCAAAGTCCCTTTGCAACGTTGTTCATGCACCACCAGAAGTTGTTGCAGACGGAGTAAAATTCCGCTGCAGTTGGCTTTTTGATGCGGTAATCCTCGTCGGTGGATTCGGGTATATCGGTCAGTATACCGTCCTTGTCAAGCAGAATTTTACACAGCTTATCGTTCTTGACACCGCAGTTCCAAGTCGGCTCAACATGGAGGTCAATACGGTTCCCGTCCGCAAGCTGGATAAGCCAGCCGTAATTTTTATCGAAATCAACGTCCCTGCCAACGGACTTGTCCAGCTCGTCGGGACACTGCATATAAAGCCGTTCGCCGAAAATATCTATCCAGCTTTTGTCCTTGTAAAAAGGCTCATTAGCGGTGACAACGTACACAACGTCGTAGTCCTGAAAAATGTCCTTTGGGACGTTTGGGTTAGTCCGCGAGCCGTTCATATAGACCGCGCGGATACGCTCATCGGCTTTTGCCGTACCGATGATAAGATCGTACATTTCCTGTTCGGTTCTCATCTGTTCCTCCTTTAATCACAATTCAATGTCGTTTCCCGTGTCCTTTTTGTACTGCTCGCGGACAGCCTTTTTTATGTAGGCGTTAAGGCTGTCCCCCTGTTTTTCGGCAGCGGCTTGGAGTTCGGATTTTTTACCTTTATAAACACGGATTTTAATTTCATCGTAATTATTTTTCATGTATTTAGCAGTTGCTTTTTGTTGTGATTTGCTGACAGGCGACATTTTCTCACGCTCTTTCTGAAAATTTATAACATGGGAAATAAATTGCACAATATATCGGGTACAATATTATTAAAAATGCCCATTGATATATAGGGCACGATATAGTAT
>CAMWRN010000145.1 GCA_947176675.1 uncultured Clostridia bacterium
TTTATAAACTGTTTTTTTGCATATACAATAAACATAACGTTTTTTAAAACAGGCGTCCGATACTGCGCTTTCTAATTCTATAAGGTAATCCATGTGTTCCTCCACAAACTGCCTCCACTAATAAATTTCAATTTATGTATCTATCCTCACCATATCGATGATAGACTTGTTTCTGTAAATCAAGTCCTCTCGGACGGCAAAGCCCGCTCTCTCCCAGAAAGCGTTGCCCTCCGCGTTTCGGTCAAAGACCACAGGGGCGACTTTGATTATGCCGATATTTTCAAGGGCGGACATGGCTGTGTCCACAAGCTTTGAGGCTATACCCTGCCGCCTTTGGTCGGAACTTACCGCCGTATGGTAGATATATCCCCGCCGTCCGTCGCTGCCCGCGATTATCGCGCCGACGATTTTGCCGTCCTCTTCGGCGACAAAGCAGGTATCGGGGTTGCGGTGCAGAAACCTTTCAATGCCCTCGCGGGAGTCGTCCACGGTATTCAGCCCCATGCCCTTGCAGGACAGCCAAAGTCCGTAGACCGCTTCGTAATCTTCTGTTTTCATTTTTCTGATTTCCATTTCAGTTCTCCTTTCGTGAAAAATGCAATGCCGATAAAATACCCGTCGGAATAAAATAGACGCACCAACATTCAAGAAGTATCACGCCTGTAATGCTGTCCGAGCCGTCCGCTTTCGGCTTGAATACGCCGAGTATCGGCACGGTAAGACAGGAAAAGAAGAAAATTCCGTGTATCATAAGCAGATATTTCGCCCATTTATCGGCTTTTCTGTCGGGGATAACGGTCAAGCCCGCAAAAAATGTTGAAAGTCCCATAATTGCATAACCAAGCAAATCATAATTAAACATAAGACCAAACCGCTTAAAATCAAGCAGCATTGCCGCCTGCTCGCTAAGCTCGGAATAACGGACTGTCGTAAGCTGCGAAAAATATACGATAAATATTATTGCGGCGTATATTGCCGAAAAAACAGCGGCGCATATTCCGGGAATTTTTCTTGAACTGTCCGCATAAAAACAGTAGCAGCACATTATTGTCACAAAGCTGAAAGCTATGAAAATAGAAAAAAGATATTGGCAAAAATCAATACCGACAAGCATTGAGAAAGCAAAGCCGACAACAGATATAACGTTCACAATCGAACTTATAACACCTGTTTTTTTGTTCACGCTCCGGCCTGTCATAAATTCAGTCCTCCAAAAAATTCTCGGAATTTCCGTTAGCATCACGAAAAATCATTTTCACTGCTTCATCAAGTCCGATTTCCTTGGTTAAAATCTTTTCGGGTATTACTTTCATATAGTCCTTTTCTACCCACCACCTGCGCATATCCTCCGCGCCGAAGCTCATTCTCTTAGCCCTCGTGCTGTGCCTTGCCACAGTTTCCTCAAAAGGCAGGTCGTAATAGTACGCATAAATTTCAGAGCCAAATTCTTCAATTGCAGCTTCAAACAATGGCATATACCACTCTGCAACCATAATTCCCTCCAGTATCGTGACCCGCGAATTACGTCTGCCGTATTTAAGCAGCTCTGTCATCAGCGGCAAAGCCTTTGTGTCTGAGCCGTCTCTTGCGTGGAGTATCTCACGGCGAACCATATCCTGCGAAATAAGCATTGTATTTTCCCCGAATTTTTCCTGTAACGCTTTTGAAACCGAGGTCTTTCCACTTCCCGAATTGCCTCTTACAATTATCAGCTTAGCCATGCGGTTCAACCTCGTTTCATAATTATATCGTATATATCAGATGACTTTTCAGCAAGAAAATCCGCGCCGCCCTCCAGCAGCTCCTCTTTGGTACGAAATCCCCACAGACAGCCTATCGCCTTTATTCCCGCGTTTTTTGCAGTGTACATATCCACGTTTGAGTCCCCCGCGAAATATGTATTTTCGGGAACTGCCCCCAGACTGTCCATAATTCCGTAAACTATGTCTGGAGCGGGCTTTTTAGGCACGTCTGCCTTTCCGCCCTGAACCATATCAAAGGCATTTCCGAAAAAACGTTTTGCAAGAGACACCGTAAATTCGTCCGACTTATTGGAGGCAACCGCCATTTTCACGCCGCTTTTTCCGAGACATTCCAACAGTTCAAAAATTCCCTCATAGGGCTTTGTTTTGTCCGCAAAGTGGACATTGTAATAATCCGCAAAAATCGTCCTCGCAGCCTGAATATTTTCATCGGTACGCTTATCCTCGGGGAGACATCGTTCCAGCAGCTTGGGCACACCGTTTCCCACAAAATATCTATAGCTTTCAAGTGGGTAAGTTGGATAACCCATTTTATCCATAGTATAATTTGCCGAGTCAGAAAGGTCGGCAAGAGTATCTAAAAGTGTTCCGTCTAAATCAAAAATTATAGTTTTCATAAAATCACCAAAATAATGTATAATAATTGCAATACTGTTTATTAGTATAACATAACCACAATATAATTTCAATAGCTATAACCAAAAAGAATAGCTTCCTGCAAAACTATTATAAGTGCTCAGAGAGAAGTCCCGAATATTTTTCACGGAATTCGGCAAATTTGCCCTCGTCTATAGCCTCCCGAATTTTCTCCGTGAGAGTGTTGTAAAAATAAAGATTGTGCATGACCGCAAGTCTGCCCGCAAGCTGTTCTCCCGCTTTGAAAAGGTGGCGGATATAGGCTCTCGAAAAATTGCGGCATGTGGGACAGTCACACTCGGTATCAATTGGCAGCGGGTCGGTTTCGTAACGCTGATTGGTGATGTGCATAATGCCGCTCCATGTGAAGATAGTGCCGTGACGTGCATTTCTGCTGGGCATTACGCAGTCGAACAGGTCTATACCCCGTGCAACCGCTTCAATAATATTGGACGGTGTACCAACACCCATAAGATAACGGATTTTTTCCTTTGGCATGACGGGGGTCACAACATCAAGAATACGGTACATATCCTCGGTAGGCTCGCCTACCGCAAGTCCTCCCACGGCGTAGCCGTCAAGGTCAAGCTTGGCAATTTCCTCCATGTGCCATACCCGCAGGTCTTCATATGTGCAGCCCTGATTTATGCCGAACAAAAGCTGATTTTTATTTATGGTATCGTGCAATGAGTTGAGCCTTGTCATTTCCTCCTTGCAGCGGTACAGCCAGCGTACCGTTCTTTCGCAGGAACGCTTGGAGTACTCATGCTCCGCCGGGTTTTCCACGCACTCGTCAAACGCCATTACAATAGTTGAACCGAGGTTGGACTGTATCTGCATACTTTCCTCTGGACCCATAAAAATTTTCCTGCCGTCAACGTGAGAGTTGAAGTACACGCCCTCCTCCTTTATCCTCCGCAGCTTGGCAAGTGAAAATACCTGAAATCCGCCGCTGTCAGTAAGTATCGGCTTGTCCCAGTTCATAAATTTGTGCAGACCGCCCATTTCACGGACGACCTTGTCCGAGGGACGGACGTGGAGGTGGTAGGTATTGCAAAGCTCCACCTGACATTTTAATTCCCGCAGATCCATTGAGGACACCCCGCCCTTGATAGCGGCGGCTGTGCCTACATTCATGAAACACGGCGTTTGAAACGTTCCGTGTACGGTCTCAAATTTTCCTCGGCGAGCATTTCCCTCTTGTTTTAAAAGTGTATACATAACAATTCCTTTCAGTTAATTCATTTTGTATAATTCCATGGTTTCACGGTTTCGGTACTCGTGCTTTTCATAGTATCCGATAAGCCTGCCTCTGCCGTCACGCAGGGCTATCATATAAACGTCCTTGTTCTCCTTTTCGTTGTAAAAGGTGTAGATGCGGTTATTGTCGGGACTTTTCCCGAACCATTCAACGACCTGTTCAATTTTTTCGTTTCCCGCCTTGCTGTGGCAGTCCAGCAGGGATTTTCCAACAAGGTCATATCCACCTCGTTTGGAGTACCTGTCTGCCGCCGCTGGATTCATATAGACTATTTTGTGGGACAGGTCGCATATCACCACCGCAGAGGTGTCCATGTCAATCACGCTTTTAAAAAAATCATAAAGTTCCATAATAAAAATCCTTTCAATTTTTTTCTAAATAATTTTTGACAAACAAGTCTATATTTTTAACTCGATTTGGTTCAATACCTGCTTTTTGGTACTCCTTTAAATATTCTTTTAGGAAATCATCAAACGTCTGCGCTGTTTTTTGCAAATCATTCGGATCATAACTGTCAAACACGTTATAATCGCCAATCTCCGTTTCGGAACTTATATCATAAAGCATAGCGTTCAGATTTGCAATACTCATAAACGCAAGATGTCTATCCTGTCTTTTGGACGCGTCATACATTTTATTCCGCCAATTTGAGAACATTTCCTCATACGTACCGCCGATAATATCTGCCGCAGGTTTCTTTTGAACGGAGATTTTCTCTTTTACGGACTGAAATACACGTACAGTTTCACGGACAAACAGGGTCAAGGCATTTTTTATCTGTTCCTCGGCATCTGCGGACAGCACGTTTTCTATCATTTCGCACAGTCCCGCAGGCTTGTGCTCCATTGCTTCAAACTCTTCGTAAATACGCTTTGTACCGAGACGGAAATATTTTTTATTCAGCATTGCCACCGCATTTTCAATGTAGTACAATGCATACCCCGCCTGTGTCCGAATATCCGCAATTTTTTCCGCTGTCATTGCGGACATATAAAAATGCTCCGCCTCTTTAAGCATATTTTCTGCCTTTGTATAGTCCTCTGCTGAAAAAGGCTTTTGCAGAATTTCCGCCGCCTTTTTGCGCAGCGTTTCCAATTCCGTGCGGTACTTTTCATCCGAACAATATACAATTTCGGAATCCATAAGCTTGGCAATATTCGGTTCATTGTAAAGGGCAGCTTTCTGTAAATCCTCCCAAGTAGTACAATAAATATCGTGACCCACTTCCAAATCATTCTGTATAAAGGTAGCGCCAAGCTGCCAGCCCTTATCGTCATTTATCAGAATAAGCAGATCCAAATCAGATTTTTCGTGAAAGTCCCCCGTTGCAAAAGAACCGTATATCCCTATCAGAGCAAGGCTTTCAGGACATACTTTGTTTGCCTTTTCTATTATCGCATCTATTATTTTTTGATTTCTTATTTTTAAATTTTCCATATTTTGAAAATCCTTTACAGTATCAGCATCGAATCCCCAAAGCTGAAAAAGCGGTAACGCTCCTCAACTGCCTTTTGGTAGGCGTTCATTGTATTTTTGTACCCCATAAACGCCGACACAAGCATGATGAGCGTGCTTTCAGGCAGGTGAAAATTTGTGATAAGACCATCCAATACCTTAAACTCAAAGCCCGGGTAAATGAAAATATCCGTGTAACCATCGCATGCTTTTATCTCGCCGTAACGCTCCGCAACGCTTTCAAGTGTTCGGCAGGACGTTGTACCAACGGCAATAACACGTCCCCCTGCCGCTTTGGTACGGTTTATCAACTCTGCCGTTTTCTGCGATATTGAAAAATGCTCGCTGTGCATTTTGTGGTCTATAACCATTTCCTCTTTGACGGGACGGAACGTGCCAAGTCCCACATGGAGGGTAACATAGGCAAGGTTTATACCCTTACACTTCAAGTCAGCGAGCATTTCTTCGGTAAAGTGCAGTCCCGCTGTAGGCGCAGCCGCAGAACCTAATTCCCTGCTGTAAACGGTTTGGTAACGCTCCTTATTTTCCAACTTTTCGGTAATATATGGTGGCAGAGGCATTTGCCCCACAGTCTCCAATGCTGTAAAAAAATTGTCTTTACACTCAAATTTTATTATCCTATTTCCGTCATTGACAGTTTCAAGAATTTCACCTGTCATTATGCCTTCCCCAAAAGTAAATCTTGCTCCCGGCTTAGCTTTTTTTCCCGGACGTACAAGAGTCTCCCAAAGCTTGTCACCTTTCTGCTCCAACAGCAGGAATTCTACAACCGCGCCCGTGCCGTCCTTAACGCCGAAAAGACGTGCGGGAAGGACACGTGAGTCGTTCATAACAAGCAGGTCTCCCTCTTTGATGTAATTACAAAGATTATAAAAATGGGTATGCTCCAGCTCGCCCGTGAGCTTGTCCACCTTTAACATTCGGGAATGATTCCTCGGCTCAATAGGTGTTTGAGCAATAAGCTCCTCGGGCAAGTCGTACCAAAAGTCGGAGCGTTTCATATTATCAATGGACGGCAGAGTTTTTGCCTTTTCAAATCCCGCGCATTTCAGGTTCGAAAAAACGGAGATTATGGGTAATGCCCAGTCCCCTGCCGCTGTTGTGTTTTTCACAGTTATGCGGACTTCCTTTTCGTCCTCGCAGGAAAGCAGGTAATTCAAAGCGTCGTCGTTCCTGACTAACCAGTCGAGAAAATACATTTCAGAGGAAATATAATTGTAAAAACTTTCTTTACTCTACAGGAA
>CAMWRN010000146.1 GCA_947176675.1 uncultured Clostridia bacterium
CCGCTCCGCCGGAAGCTTCGGGACTGTCGTATGCAGCCGTATTACCTGTAAATTCTCCCGCTTCCGCTTCAAAAACAGCTTCGTAATCAGCAGGAACTTCGCTTGCCGTAAGCGGATAATCCGACAGGTCGAGATCGTTGTTGAACTCAGTTTTGATCTCATCGTAAATGACCTTTAACGGCTCAAACTGCGGTTTTTCTGCGGCAGGAACAGTATCGTCCGAAGCAGCATCAGCCGCAGCCGAAGTATCTCCGGCAGCTTCCGCCAAAGTTGTTTCTCCATCAGACGTCACATCGTCCGAACCGTTCGTACAACCCGAGAGCATCGCCGCCGCAAATGCAGAGGCCGCCGCAAGAGCAATGATCTTTTTTGCTTTCATCGTAATATTCCTCCTTTTATTCTGCTTCGGAGGAAATACCAACGGCATAGCATCAGCCGTCCGTTTGAACGTCCTCCTCAGCGTTTACAGGCGATTTAACGCCCATAGTTTCATAAAGATAATCAAGCTTTTCGGTAAGTTCGTCGATCTGCTGCTGATAAGCTGCTTCTCTTTTTGCCTGCGTATCCTTTATCTTGCCGTCCACAGAAAGACGAATGGCAAATCCTGCGGTAACGACAACTGCAAAGACCGTAAGCACTGTGGTAAGCGGATTAAAATATCCCTTGCTTTCGGGCTTGCTTTCGATCATTTTTCCGAAGCCCGAAGCGTGCAGCGCTTTTTTCAGCGCAAGATACAGCGGTACCGAAATTACAACAGCTATAGCTCCGTTTGTAAAGGAAGCAGCCGCTTTTTCAAGCATAACTGCCGCCGCAGTCTGAAACGGATTTCCCAGAATAAGCTGCGTAACAAGCGCTTTTCCGAGATAAAGAACAATGTACACAAGCTGTCCGACAATTGCTGAAACGATCGCTCTTGCCGCTTCGTTTTTTATACCCGAACGGTTCAGCTTTCCAGCTGCCCAACCCATGGAAAATTTTGAAAAAAACGTATATGGCGCGGAGAGCGTATAAAGCGGGTTGAACAGGTCGTACAGTGCGCCGCCTATTCCCGAGGAAAGTCCGCCGTTTACGCCGCCGAAAAGAAGTCCCGCAAGCAGGCACATGGAATTGCCTATATGGATCCTTGTTTCGTTCGCAAGCGGAATGGACATATAGTTTCCCGCGTAGACCAAAGCTGCCATAAGACCTACGGCAACCATTCTATAGATTTTGTTTCTCTGCTGCGATACTGTGTTACTCATTATAAGTACCCCCTTGGAATTTATGCTTTTATTATACTCTTACCAAGCGGTATAAGCAAATCCACGGGGCACTGTAATATTCTGTTAATATTTGTGAGAAATGCTGAAATATTCTTTTGAACCAAAATATATTTTTAACATTTCTCACATATGTATTTCTCGCCGCAAGCGCGTAAAAAACCGTCGCTGTTATAATGCACAAAACTGTCTCAAACATCACACCAAATTCAGACAAATTGGTAGAAAATTTTAATCCAGACGCATAGTAAGGGAAATCCTCTTCCGCTTCATATCCACGTCAAGAACTCTTACCTTGACCACTTCACCCACCTTGACAGCTTCAAGGGGGTGCTTGATGTAACGGTCACAAATTCTGGAAATATGCACCAAGCCGTCCTCATGAACGCCAATATCCACAAAACAGCCGAAATCAACAATATTCCGTACTGTACCCATAAGATCCATGCCGGGTTTAAGGTCTTTCAGCTCCATAACGTCACCGCTTCTCAACAGCGGAGGGGGAAGCTCGTCTCTGGGGTCGCGACCAGGCTTCGCAAGCTCTTTAAGGATATCAGTAACCGTAGGAACGCCTATTCCCGCGTCGTCTGCAATCTTAGGCACACCGATCTTCTTTGCCGCGTCTGGTATCTCTGCAAGACCACCGTTTTTCAGGTCGGCAATGGAGAAGCCGCAGCGGTCGATTATCTTCTGAGCCGCTTCGTAGCTTTCGGGGTGAACGGCAGTGTTGTCCAAAGGATTCTTTCCGCCGTGTACGCGCAGGAATCCCGCGCACTGCTCAAAGGCTTTCGGACCGAGTTTCGACACCTTGAGAAGCTGTTTCCTGTCGGTGAACGAGCCGTTTTCCTCACGGTATGCAACAATGTTCTTCGCCACCGCGGAGCTTACTCCCGAAATGTAGGACAGCAGCGAATGTGAAGCCGTATTCAGATCAACACCCACAGTGTTTACGCAGTCCTCAACAACACCTGTGAGAGCCTCGTCCATACGCGCTTTAGGCATATCGTGCTGATACTGACCTACGCCGATAGCTTTCGGATCTATCTTGACAAGCTCAGCAAGGGGGTCCTGCATACGACGGGCAATTGAAACCGCACTTCGCAGGGACACATCGTATTCGGGGAATTCCTCCGCTGCAAGCTTTGAAGCCGAATAAACAGACGCTCCCGCTTCCGAGACAACCATATAGGACACCTTTTCCGGCAGTTCCTTGATAAGGTCGGCAACGAACGCCTCCGACTCGCGGGAAGCCGTACCATTTCCTATAGCGATAATAGATACGCCATGCTTCTGAATGAGATTTTTTACCAGCACCTTGCCCTGTTCTACCTTGCGCTGCTCGCCAGTGGTAATATAGGCAACGCCAGTGTCAAGGACCTTTCCCGTACCGTCAACAACCGCAAGCTTGCAGCCTGTGCGGTACCCGGGGTCAAGACCAAGTGCAACACGTCCCTTGATAGGAGGCTGCATAAGAAGCTGCCTCAGATTGGACGCGAACACCTTGATAGCCGCTTCGCAAGCTTTTGAAGTAAGGTCTGCGCGTATTTCACGTTCAACGGAGGGAAAAATAAGCCGTCCGTAGCCGTCAACAGCAGCGGTTTTAACAAGTTCTCCGCAGGGAGAATCGTTCCTGACATACTTGTCCGTAACGCATTTTTCTCCCTTTCCGTCGGGAACGGTTATTCCCACTTTAAGCTTGTCCTCCCGCTCTCCCCTGTCTATTGCGAGAACACGGTGTCCCGCCATTCTGAACACAGGTTCGGAAAAATCGTAATAGTTGGAGTAAACAGTTTCCTCCTCAGGATCTGCCGCCTTTGAGGACACCATTCCCTCGCGGGTTATCATTGCACGAAGCTCCTTGCGCAGCTCCGCGTCATCGGAAATATCCTCTGCGATAATATCCATCGCCCCCTGCAAAGCTGCCGATCCGTCGGGAACGTCCTTTTCGGGGTCTATGTAGTTTTCCGCCTCTGCATTGGGGTCAGCGGAAATATTCTGTTCCATAATAAATTCGGCAAGGGGTTCAAGTCCCCTTTCTCTAGCCACAGAGCCGCGCGTCTTGCGCTTTGGCTTGAACGGACGGTAAATATCTTCCACTTCCACAAGAGCGGCTGCTTTTTCGATAGCGGCGGCTATTTCGTCAGTCATCTTGCCCTGTTCGGTAATGGACGCTGCGACCTCCTCCTTGCGCTTTTCAAGGTTGCGCAGATAGGTAAGCCTGTCGAAAATTTCGCGGAGTATCTGGTCGTCCAGCGAACCTGTAAGCTCCTTGCGGTAACGGGCGATAAACGGTATGGTCTTGCCGTCGTCGATAAGCGAAACAGTGTTGTCGATCTGCTCCTGCCTGAGCTTGAACTCTTTGGCAAGTGTCTCGTTAATGTTCAAAAAAATCTCCCTTTCGGTGTAACAGTGATAAGGCGGAAGCGCAAACTTCCACTTTATCAGTATAGCACATTTTTCCGTTTATGGCAAGTGTTTTTTAACAGCCAGAAACGTGATTTGTACACTGTATCCGTATATACTAACCGGAACTGTTTTTACCGTCTCCGTCCCTGCTGTACTCCAGAATGTCCCCCGGCTGGCAGTCGAGGACATTGCATATCGCTTCAAGGGTTGAAAAGCGTATCGCCTTGACCTTTCCCGTTTTCAGGTTGGAAAGGTTAACATTGCTTATGCCCACCTTTTCGGCAAGCTCGTTCAGGGACATTTTCCTGTCCGCCATAACGCGGTCAAGCCTTAGTATTATACTCATAGTCCGCCCCCTATATAGTTTCGTCCGATTCCTGCTGAAGCTTGCAGCCGTAGTCAAAAATATTGCTCAACATCAGAAGTAAAGCGAAAAATAGCCATCCGTCTGCGTCTATAACAAGCTTCGTTTCAGTACCGAGTACGGGAAAAATTATCGGAAACAATAACTCTGCCACTGACGAAATAATAAGCATAACAGCGATCACCGCGGCTATTTTTTTCATTCCCTTTGAAACCTGCGGTATAAATGGCGTACCGCTTTGGTTTACATTCATAAAAATATTTTTGCACAGCAGAGAAATAACAAACAGTGACAGGCATAAAACAAAATTGGGAATAACTATACAAAGCGCTTTTGCTAACCAGACAGACGGCTCTGCAATATATTCACACAGGTCGACAATACAATCCACAAAAAATACCGCTGTACCGATAAGCATTATTACCATAAATACTACCGCGATTATCTGCATAGCCATTATACTCGACCTGACCTTTGCCAGTTCGTCGGACGTATCCTGTCCGCTCGGATATTCATCGGCAACTCCTACGATTTTTTTCAATATTTCCATTAACTTTTTCATAGCAAATTCCTCTCCTTTATTAAAGCGTCTCGTACGATTCCTGCTGCAATTCGCAGCCCCTTGCAAATATGTAGGATATACCCCATATCACGCAGCCGAACATCATAAACAGAACCCCGAAAACAATTGCCGCCGAGGTATCTATTCCCACAGTTCTTGGAATAGCGGCAAAATACTGGAGTGCGCCCAATACGGCAAATCCCGCTGTCCAGTAAACACCGCCGCCGATTATCAGCGT
Source organism: uncultured Clostridia bacterium (assembly GCA_947176675.1). Taxonomy (GTDB): domain Bacteria; phylum Bacillota; class Clostridia; order Oscillospirales; family Ruminococcaceae; genus RGIG8773. The sequence continues at coordinate 4,830 of CAMWRN010000146.1, forward strand.
ATAGGCTATCGCTTTCAGTCTGCGCGGTACTTCGGGCAGAAACGGCGTTTCGGAATTGTGGAGCTGTCCGAAGATAAGTCGCAAATAGTTGAACATCATCAGCATTGTGACAGTTCGATAAGCTCCGGGATAGTTTCCCAGATATTGCCCGACCAAAGGATGCCTATGCCCGTAACTCCGAGCAGATAAATGACGCAGAACAGTATTTCGATCGCCAGAAGAACTGCCGCACACCTTTTTAAAGCTTTTTGATTTGTCATTCATAATAAATCCCTCCGAATACATATTATGTAAGCTTACTGTAATTACACTATAACACATAGCTTTATGTTTGTCAATATATATTTAACGATAAACATTAAATATTATATGTTTTTTACAAAACAGGTTTCAATAATTATGCATAATATATACAAACGGACAGACTAAACGTCCAGTCCACATAAAAAAATAACCAAAATTATTGCTCCACAGGAGATTTTCCGACGGGAAAATTTGCGAAAGCACTTGCATATTTTATCAAAATCTGCTATAACTAATATAGTGAAAAATAAATCTTACGAAAGGGTCGACTATTATGGAAAGCTACAAAAGACGTGATAAAATAAATTACTATCTCGATATCGCCGAAACTGTTCTGGAGCGCGGCACCTGTATCCGCCGCAATTTCGGCGCGATAATCGTCAGCAACGACCGTATCGTTTCTACCGGATACGTCGGCGCTCCCAGCGGAAGAGCAAACTGCGTGGATTTGGGATACTGCACCCGCGAAAAGCTGAACGTTCCTAAGGGGCAGCGGTATGAGCTTTGCAGAAGCGTACACGCCGAAGCCAACGCCATTATAGCAGCCGACAGAAGCGATATGCTGGGAGCAACACTGTACCTTGCCTGCCACGATGCGAAAACAGGAGAGCTTTACGGCGATGTTGAACCCTGCTCCATGTGCAAGCGAATGATAATCAACGCAGGAATTTCCACTGTCATAATCCGCAACACAAAGGATACATACACCACCATAAACGTTGAAAGCTGGATAGACAAGGACGATTCCATTGAGGGTACGAAGGGGTACTGATAAACTTATAGGGCAAAAAATATTGGCGGACATTAGGCTGACAGCGATGTAGAAGTTTTCACAAATATCGTTATAAGGACGAATACAGCGGATTATACCAAACGGCTATGGAATTAAGTTCCATAGCCGTTTACTCTTTCATTCGGTCAATTAATCCGATTAGCATAAGCAAATCTTTGTCTCTAAGTCCTGCAAGACCCTGAATTGCGCGTTGAACAAGCAGCGGGTTTTCCGTGTCCTCATCAAAAAACTGCATTGGCGTAATGTCAAGGTACTCGCAAATTGCCAAAAACTCTTTCATAGAGGGCATTACCCTGCCCGACGAGATACTTTGTATATAACTACGGCTGTGTCCAAGTTCAAGACTCATTTGATATTCGGAAACATCTTTTTTGATTCGTAATTCGGTTAATCTTTTGGAAATAAATTCCTCATTCATCATAATATACTCACCCTATATAATAT
>CAMWRN010000147.1 GCA_947176675.1 uncultured Clostridia bacterium
ATCGAGAAGTTCCCGAAGCGTAAGGCTTGCGCCCGATTTGGCACGGTTCAAAGAGCCGCGCACGTCCTTGAAATTGCAGAACGCAGGTGTGCCGTACTTCGCCGACAGGTCAAAAGCATCGGAGGTTTTCTTTACCTCCCGCCTGACCGAATCAACGTCAGTATCGGGGTCAAGGGCAAGAGCCATTCTCTTGGTCTCCTCGTTGGAAGCATGCTCAGCAAGCATTTCAAGTATTTTATGTAATTCCAAAGTGTTGTAGTATTTATTCATATTTCCTCCAATTATTGTATGTCCGTTTCATCTTCACAGATTTTTTTGTAAAAATCAAGCGTCTTAAAACTGCGCGAAAGGTGCGCTAAGATATATTTCTCCGTGACCTCATTGAGCAGCCTTTGTGACCCCTCACCTATTTTAAAATTGAAAAGCCTTTTCATGTCCGTAAGGCATATAAACCTGAGCGTGTGCAAAACGGTTTTTGTAAGTCTAACATGGTAATAATTTTCCTCAAAATCCCTGCCGTAGAAATGCTCTCCGCACAACAGACATGAGCGGTCTATCATAAAAAACATCTCGTCCGACTCATAGCTGTAGCAGTCTCGGCAGCCTATAAGCTGCGGAAGCATTCCTATTTCCGACATGAACCGCATCTCGAAAACGCTTTTCAGAAAAGCCTCGCTGCGCAGTCCCTCCGACAGCATATGAAGCGTGTTCAGCAAAAGGCTCATCACATCCTTTGCCGACTGTCCCGTAGTCACGCAGTATTTTGAAATTTCAACAAAATACCCGGCAAGAGCAAGCTTTCTCATGTCCAGACGCAAGTTATAAAAGCTTCTGACGGGTTCGCAGCTGTTCAGGTAGTACCTGTCAGCCCGCTTGCTGAAACAGAACTTTGCATATGAAAAAAGCTGGGTACAAGCATTGCTTTTTCCTGTAAGCTTACGCGCACCCTTGACGCCGATCTCCACAACGCCATATTCCGCAGTCAGAATGTCGATGAAGCGGTCGTTTTCTCCTATGTCACGTTCAGCTATGACCAGACCCATTACCGTTATCAGCATAAAGCGTACCCCTTTTCACTGTAAGGGGTATGCCCCCGTCGTTTTTGGCGGCGGGAGTTTTCCCTTTCGGAGCGTTTCCCGACATTCAGCGTGAAGCCTTGTCCGCCGACGAAATGCCGTCTGTTCCGCCTCCGGCAGAGTCAGGGACTTCCGCCGCCGTTATATTTGAAAAAATTTTCGTGGGAATTCCCACATAGTCAAGATAATCGGAAATTCTTCCGCTGAGCTCAAATTTATCCCATTTATTTTCACTAAAGTTATCCAACATAGCAAATCCTCCGATGTAAAAGTATTTGCTATAATTATCTGCACTGATCCGTCATATATTAGTGGAATTATTTGATAAACCGAAATTCTTCAGCAAGCCTTCCTTATTCCGCCAGTCCTCCTTGACCTTGACCCAGCACTTGAGATTTACTCTTATCTCAAAAAACCGTTCCAAGTCCTCACGGGCAAACTGCCCTATTTTTTTCAGCATTGTTCCGTTTTTGCCGATTATCATGCCCTTGTGGGACTCCCTTTCGCAGTACAGCACCGCGGAAATATCCAGTATATCTTCTCCGTCTTTGGTGACCCGCTCGTCCATTTCCTCGATAGTAACGGCAATTCCGTGAGGTATCTCGTCGTACATAAGGTTTAGTACCTTTTCGCGGATAATTTCCGCCGCAAGAGCACGCTCGGGCTGGTCTGTAAGCTTGTCATCGGGGAAGTAATGAGGTCCCTCAACAGCAAATTTTTCCGTTTCCTGCCAGACGATATCCACTCCATCGTTTTCTTTGACGCTTATGGGTATGACTGCCTTGAAGCCGTCGTACAGCGAAACATACTCCGCTATTTTAACTGCAACCTGCTCCTTGTCCTTGACAAGATCTATCTTGTTTAAAATAAGGATAACATTGTCTTTTTTCTTAAATCTGCCGATAATTTCATGGTCTCCGCGGCTGATCCTTTTCGTAACGTCCGCCACCATAAGGATAAGATCAACGTCTGCCGCAGACTCTATCGCAGTCTTGTTCATATGCTCGCCGAGTCTTGTTGCGGCTTTGTGAATACCCGGGGTATCCATAAACACATATTGAGTCTCGTCCCTTGTTACGACTCCCGTAATTCTTGTGCGGGTGGTCTGGGGTTTTCCGCTTACAGCGGCTATCTTCTCTCCGACCAATGCATTCAGCAGCGAGGATTTCCCTGCGTTTGCACAGCCTGCTATCGTTATAAATTCTGTTTTTGTATTCATTTTATTTTCCTTTCAAATATGTCAAGGGTTAATTCAAATTTTTCAGCAAATTACAGGCTGCCAAGCAAAAGGAAGCAGGTCTCTCGCCCTTACTTTTATAAGCTCACCTTTTTCGTCATTAACTATAACCTTGATATCGGGACAATACTCATATAACATTTGTCTGCAATTTCCGCAAGGTGGGATAACGCAGTTAAGATACTTATCGTGAACTGCCACAATTGTATCAAATTCTCTTTCCCCTGCCGAAACAGCGGTTCCAATTGTTATGTACTCGGCACAGGAACCGTGTATTCCGTCACAATTTACCCCTTTGTAGATACTGCCGTTTTTACACAAGAGAGCACAACCGACTGTATGGTTATATACTCCGTCGTCAAAGTTCATTTCAAGCACTTTTAAACCGATCTCGATAAGTTTTTTATCATCTTCGTTAATTTCGTATCGTTCCATTTTGTACACTCTCCAAATTCCTATTTACTTTCCATCTTAAAAACAAACACCCACGCTGCCGCAAAAGAACAGCAAAGACCCGCCAAAGCAAGCCGGTGCGATCCATAGTACCGAAAAATTTCCTTTATCACGTCAATGTCGCCGAACAGCAGCACTCCCACAACAACCGCAAAAATCGCCGCAACAAGCACCGCTCCAGCAGCGACGTCCTTTGCAAAACCCGCTTTCTCGCTGTAGTCGGGAGAGCTTATATCCACCGCCGCTTCGACTGCCGTATTTATCATTTCGCAGGAAATCACAGCCCCGAACGTAAGCGCAAGCAGGACATACTCCAGCCTTGTAAGATCATAGAAAAACGAGAACGCCGTAACATACATGGCCGCTGTCAGGTGTATCCTAATATTGCGCTGAGTTCTAACCGCTGCAAGAATACCTCTGAACGCATACAGAAACGATTTAAACAACGCTCTCATATGCTTTCGGAATATTCCTTGTCTCTTGTGAGTCCCAGACGTTCAAGAACTATTTCTTCCTTTTCACGCATTTTAGCCGCTTCAAGGGACGATGTCTCATGATCGTACCCCAGCAAGTGCAGCATCGAATGTACCGTCAGAAATCCCACTTCCCTTTCGGGCGAATGGTTATAAAGCTTCGCCTGCTTGACCGCTGTTTCCATGGAAATCACCACGTCTCCGAGCAGACACGCACCCGTTTCGTTGTTTATGTCGTACATTCCGTTCTCACCCAAAGGAAAGGACAGCACGTCGGTAGACTTGTCCTTTCCGCGGTATATTTTATTGAGCCTGCGTATCTCAGTATTGTCAACAAAGGAAACGCTTACCTCTGCGTCCCTGTCAAACTTTTCGGTAACAAGCACTGCCTGGCAGCATTTGCGGACAAGCAATCTCAGTCCCGACGGAAGCTTTACAAGCTTCTGGTTGTTTCTTATCATTACTTTAAGCTTAGGCATTTTTATCATCATTTTCCCGATACGGAAAATGTGTCCTCCTCTCTTTGCAGACGTTTGGTTTTCAGTTCCTTTTTTCGCTGTACGCCTTTTCATCAGCCTTTATGATGTCCTGAACAAGCTTGTGGCGCACAACATCTTTTTCGGTAAATTTTGTTATACTTATATCATCGATATTTTTCAGAACGTGCATTGCGTCGATAAGTCCCGATTTTCTGCTGTCTGGAAGGTCTATCTGGGTAACGTCTCCCGTGATGACCATTTTGCTGTTAAAGCCTAGACGCGTCAGGAACATTTTTATCTGCTCGCGTGTGGTATTCTGCGCTTCGTCAAGAATAATGAACGAATCGTCAAGAGTACGTCCTCTCATGTAGGCAAGGGGCGCAACTTCTATACTTCCGCGCTCCATATGCTTTGCAAAGGTCTCCGCACCGAACATATCGAAAAGCGCATCATAAAGCGGACGGAGATATGGATCAACCTTGTTCTGCAAGTCTCCGGGAAGAAATCCCAGCTTTTCCCCTGCTTCAACGGCGGGACGAGTAAGGATTATTTTCGTTACTTCGTGCGCTCTGAACGCCTTTACCGCCATAGCCACCGCAAGATAGGTCTTACCCGTACCTGCAGGACCAACTCCCATGACCACGGTATTTTTCGCAATAGCGTCCACATATTTTTTCTGACCGAGGGTCTTCGCCTTCACAACCTTTCCGCTTGTGGTAACGCATATTCCGCCGTCCGCAAGCTGCGTGACCTGCTGCGCTATGCCTTCGTCAACCATTGAATTGATGTACCTTATGTTCTGTTCCGTAATTTTCTCACCGCTTTTTATAAGTCTGATAAGAGCTTCAACTGCCGATTTTGCTTTAGCGACTTCAGTTTCTCCGCCGCTTATTCTGATATCGTTTCCCCTGTTAAGGACAGCTACATCGTACTGTCTCTGAAGCAGGTTTATATTTTCATCATAGTTCCCGAAAAGCTCTATCGCATGCTCAATATTTTCCAGATTTATTATAACTTCTGCCATTTGTACACCTCTGCAAATAAATTTCTGTATATATAATTGTATTATACCACATATTTTCAAAGAATAAAAGGGGGTAAACGCCATTTTATGCGACTTTTCTTCAATATGCACAAAATATTGCAGATTTGCCGTTCATTTTGCCATGATTTCCTGTGTAACGCCGATGTCACTTTCGAGAGTATACTTAACCACAGCTTTGGCTTCGCTGCCGTCCTCGGAAAAGAAAACCTCTTTGTCGATCACGGTTATGGCCTCTCCGTCAAAGAAATTATGCTCATAAAGCTTGATCTTTTCTTCAAGCATAGTCCTTGCCTGTTCAGAGCTGTATGTAACATTGTCTATATCGTAAGTTTTATACTCCGAAGTTACCGTTCCGACAGGAAACTGAATATTCCACAGCTTTGCATAGCTTGTTTCCTCATCGTACTCGTAATTGCCGAAATTATTTCTGCCGATATAGAGCGGTATTTTCAGTCCGAAAAAGTACAGCTTTTTTCGCACGATCTTTTCCCCGTAATCGAAGCGCTCGTCCTCAAATGGCTGTCTGAAAACCACTTTATCCGTATATCTGCCTATGACCTCTCCCATTGAGTGAGCATAATAAACGCCGCCTTTTCCGTCCTCGACAGTGCCGCTTATAAGAAGATCTCCTTTTTTTACCCCGTCGTGAAGCATACGGACAAGCATACCCATATGCACATTGTTTATCTCGACTATCTGAGCGTCGCGGGACGATACAATATTACACGGAACCGATGTGGGAATTATATCGGGAGACGCGCTTACCTCGCTTATTTCCGCCTGAATTTTACACCCTTTTGATCGCAGGCCTATCCACGCGATATTGTCCGAAGAGGACGTTACCCGTCTTTCTGCCTCGCGCAGATCAATGAATGGTATAAACGCTCCAATGCGTATGCCCTGATCTTCAAGAAGCGAAACTATCTGTTTGTCCGAAAGCGTTTCGTTTCCGTATACCTCAACTATCATTACCACGTTGGACAGATACGCGACCATAGCAAATGCCAGAGCAAGTCCTATAAGCATACCTACCCTGCGGCTGTACTTGCGAATAGTGAACACGCTTCCCCTTTTTGAACTAATGCAAAGCTGCACGCCCAGCTTTTCTGCCGTTTTTTTCACCTCGTCAAAATCGGTTCGGTAAACGTCGCCATATATCTTTCCGTGCGCCGTCCGCATATTTGTTACCGAAACAGGACTGTCCTTTACCATATTGACAAAAGTCTCAGGTTCCGGAGCAACAGCCTCAAAAGTAATTATTCCGCGTATATTGTCAAACATATCCGTGTGACCTCCTTTAGTGCTGCTCTTTTTCGGACTCCGCCTGGCCGCACGGCTCAAACTCCACCGAAGAAAAATTACCGTTCACAATTATTCCGTCGGTATTATAGTCCGAGATACTCAAATTTTGTCCCCATATACTGACAGTGAGCGTTGCCGTACGTATCTTTACCAGCACATCATTGTATTCCAGAATCTTCTTACAGTTTTCCAATTCCATATGAGTATTGTCGGTAAGAGCCATATATGTATTAAGGTACGCCCTGTCCCTGATAAATTTCGAGACGATCCTGCCGTATTTATCTTTCAGTCTGCCGTTCATTTT
>CAMWRN010000148.1 GCA_947176675.1 uncultured Clostridia bacterium
ACACTTGATGATGATGATGATGAAATAATCGACGGCGATGACGACGATACAGACGTTGATCTCGCTGGTGATGACGACGAAGAGCCTGCTCCCGTTGTTGACGAGACTCCTGCTCCCGTTGTTTCCAACCCTCCCACAGGTAACGCTTCTGTAGCTCTCGCAGTAATTCCTGTTGCTCTTGCTGCTGCTGCAATCGTTGCTAAGAAGAGAGGCTAATTGCCTGCTGATTATCAGCAATCATGAAAGAATAACAAACGGTTACAATGTAATTGTATTATTCTAACATCACTGCCGCTGTCCGTATGCAGAACGGACGGCGGCTTATTTTTTGGCGGAGCTTTTGCTTCGTCTTTTTTTATGCAGGTTTTTGTCGAACATATATTTTTTGAACAAAATTACAAAGAAACCCTTGACATTTGTTAGTCAAATTGATATAATAATTATGCAACTCTATATAATTTTTTCAATCCGTTTCAAAATTTTTGTGTAATTATCACTATAATTACACAAATGCGCTTACGCCGCGCAGGTTTCCGCTGATAATATCCTCGCGGTTCTAACGCTTCGGACAACGGATTTTTGAGTGTTCTGCTCTGTCGGAACATAGTTATTATGAAAGGTGGTTTATCTGTTGTCAAGGAAAACGAATTTTAAGAGAATTTTGTCCGCAGCGGTTGCGGTTCTCGTTTGTGTTCCTGTTTTATCCTGCTTCCCCGTTTCAGCGGACGACGAAGCTCCGGATACGCCCGCAAGCACTGCAAACTCCGCGGACGCTTCTGCCGAAGCATATGTCAGGCAGAAAACCTACAGCGAATATTATGACGAGATAGAGGGCGTGACCCGACCGGACGCTGAAGCTATGCTTTCTTTCTCCGGAAAAAGCAGCGAAGCAGAGGCGGAGATTGCTTCCTTTGAGGGCAGGGATAACGTTCTTGTCTGGTCCAACGAGGAGGGAAGAATTGATTTTACCGTCGATGTTCCGCAGTCGGGCGCTTACCAAATGGAAGTAAGTTACTATCCCCTCCCCGACGGTGCGACTTCTACCGAGTTTTCGGTTTTGCTGGACGGTGTGTCGCCGTATGATACAGCCACCCGTGCCACGCTGCCGCATATCTGGACAGGCGCGTACCCAATCACTACGGATTCTAAGGACAATGATGTACGTCCGCCTCAGGTTCAGTCTCCCAGATGGGTAACGACCATGCTTGTAGATGTGGACGGTTTGTTCAACGAACCGCTCTACTTCAATTTGGAAGCGGGTACTCATACTATTTCGCTCGAATCTGAGCGCGCTTCGGTTGCTATTGAGTACATAAAGCTGTGCAATCAGGGCGATCCGGAAAAATATACCAAACCTTCCGATTCCGAGCTTTCGGCGAACAGCGGCGCCGAGGTCATTAAGCTTCAGGGAGAGCAGTATGCGTATACAAATTCCCAGACACTTTTCCCTACTTATGACAGAGGCTCTTATTTGGTTGAACCCTCTCACCCCTCAAAGCAGCGCTACAACACTGTTGGCGACGGAACGTGGGATACTGCCGGTCAGACTATTACCTGGGAAATGAATGTTAAGACCGCAGGTTACTATAAGATCGGCATAAAGGCTCGTCAGAATGAGCTTCGCGGACTTTATACAAACCGTCGTCTCTATGTTGACGGAAAAGTCCCCAACGAGTGCTTTGAGCAGATCAAGTTCCAGTATGATGATGACTGGCTTATGGTTGTTCCCGAGGACGAAAACGGCGATCCTGCTTATGTTTATCTTGAATCCGGCAAACATGAGCTTTCGCTGGAGGTAATCCCCGGTGAGATCGGTGACTCAATGCGCCGTCTTGACAGCATCGTTTATACTGCAAACCAGTACTATATGCAGATACTTATGATCACGGGTCCTTCTCCCGATAAGTATACTGACTACTATGTTCACAGAGAGATACCCGAGCTTCAGGAGGTATTTTCAACTCTTTCCGCTCAGCTTCTTGCCGAGGAGAAAAATATTGAAAATCTTGCAGGAAACGCAGGTACAGAAGCTGCCGCTCTCGAAAGATTGGCGACTGTTCTCGAAAGAGGCGTTGATAAGCCCGACAAGATTCCGAGCATGATCTCCAACAGCTCCATCAAGGATAATGTTGCATCCGTTTCTTCGTGGATGAGGCAGTACAGAGAGCAGCCTCTTGAGATCGATTTCATTGAGATAGCGCCTGCCGATAAAGACTTTACTTCGGTAAAATCTCACTTCGGTCAAAGCTTTGCTTTTGGTTTTAAAGGTTTTATGAACTCTTTCTTTGAGGACTATACAAAGCTTTCTGATGTGGACGGTGAGTCCATCAACGTGTGGATCGGTCTCGGACGTGATCAGGCAAACGTTATCAAGCAGATGACCGACTCCGATTTCAACACAAATCACAGTACTCAGGTATCCATCAACCTGGTTCAGGGCGGTATCATGGAAGCCGTTCTGGCAGGAAAAGGTCCCGACGCGTCGCTCTTTACAGGCGGTGAGTTCCCCGTAAACCTTGCGGTAAGAGGACTTATCGAACCTATGGACAATATGTCAGGCTTTGACGACGTTATGGCAAGATTCCAGAGAACAGCTGCCGTAAACTATCAGTATGACGGTCAGACTTACGCTATCCCTATCGACAGAAACTTCCCCATGATGTTCTACCGTAAGGATATGCTGGCTCAGATCGGAATCACCGAGCCTCCCGAGACTTGGGACGATCTGATAGATATGCTTCCCGCTATTCAGAGAAAGTATATGCAGCCCGGTCTTATCCTTCCCGGCGTTGCAGCGTCTACAGGTCTTAATACCGCGGGCGTATCGGTTTCTCCCGCTACAGAGGCAGGTCATACATTTGCACTGCTTATTCTCCAGTCGGGTCTGAATTACTACAACGACGCTCAGACAGCAACTAACTTTGATACCCAGACAGCGGTTGACGCTTTCGCTACCTGGACGGATTTCTACAATGTTTATAAGTTCGACCAGACCTACGACGCATTTACACGATTCAGAACAGGCGAAGCTCCCATCGTTATCCAGGGCTACTGCGCATTCTACAACCAGCTTAATGTTGCGGCTCCCGAAATAAAGGGTCTGTGGGACTTCTGCGTAGTTCCCGGAACACGCAGAGCGGACGGAACTGTTTCGCACGCCGCAAACTCCAACGGTTCGGGCGCGATTATCCTTTCAAACTGCAAGGATAAGGAAGCAGCTTGGGAATTCATCAAGTGGTTTACCGATACGGATACAATGGTTGAATACGGTCAGAACGTCGAGGGCGTTATGGGTCCTCTCGGACGCTTTGCTCCCGCCAATGTTGAGGCTCTTAAGCAGCTGAACTGGTCCAATAAGGATCTGGAAAAGATCCTCGCCCAGATGGATGAACTTGAGGAGATCCCCATCGTTCCCTCCGCCTACGTTGTTACAAGAAGTATTATGAACGCGTTCAGGTCGGTCGTAAACGATAAGGAAAACGCACGCGAGACCCTGCGTTGGTACAACATTGACATCAACAGAGAAATTACAAGAAAACGAGAGAATCTCGGTCTTGATGATGATTAAGAATGGAGGGTTTACCTTTGGCTGCTGAAACTCAAAAAAAGGAAATTTTGCTGCCCAATGAGCGCAAAATGTCCTTTAAGGAAAGATGGGGTTATACATGGCACGAGATGAAGCGTAACTCAATGTGCTACCTCATGATGCTTCCGTTTATGATTTTCTTCCTGTTTTTTACGGTAATTCCCGTAGTTATGGCGCTTCCTATCGGTTTTACCGACTTCGACATGGCGCACTTCCCACCGAAGTTCGTCGGATTGCAGAACTTCTACACAATGTTTCTGGAGGACGACGTTTTCATCGGCTCTATCAGAACCACTCTGATTTTCGCGATCTTTACCGGTCCTCTCAGCTACGCGCTCAGCTTCTTCCTTGCGTGGCTTATCAATGAGCTTCACCCTGTACTTAAAACAATATTTACCCTTATTTTCTACGCTCCGTCTATGGCGGGAAACATCTACTTCGTATGGCAGCTCATCTTTTCGGGCGACGCTTACGGTTATCTCAACGCTGTTCTTAACGAGCTGGGATTCACCACAGCGGCTATACAGTGGCTCACCGACGCCAACTACCTGCTGGGATGCGTTATCGTTGTTCAGCTGTGGGTATCCATGGGTGCAGGCTTCCTCGCAATGAGAGCCGGTTTCCAGGGTATCGACAAGGCAATGTATGAGGCCGGCGCTATCGAAGGTATAAGCAACAGATGGCAGGAGCTCATTTACATCACTATCCCCTCTATGGGACCTCAGCTTATGTTCGCGGCTGTAATGCAGATCGTATCTTCGTTCACAGTCGACCTTGTAGGCAGAAGCCTTGCAGGCTTCCCCTCTACGGACTATAAGGCTCACACTATCATGACCCATGCTTTCGACTACGGCTGGATCCGTTACGAAATGGGCTACGCTTCGGCAATATGCTTTGTGCTGTTCCTGGCGATGCTGCTGTGTAACCAGCTCATCTCCAAGATACTCGGCAAATACATGAATTAGGAATGAGGTGAGGATTACATAATGGCTAAAAAAGAACTTAAACCGTCTCAGATACAGGCGCAGATAGAGGCTGAAAACGCCGCCGCCTTGGAGGCTCTGAGAAAAAGGCGGGAAAAGGAACACCGCAAAATGGAGCGTTCCAAGGGCTCCAACAAGCAGGTCGGCAAGAGCTGGAAAAACGATATAGGAATTTTCCTGTTTCTGACCATACTCGGACTGTTCATGATACTCCCCATTTACATCGCGATCGTTACCTCGCTGAAGCCGGTAAATGAAATCTTCATCATGCCGCCGCGTCTTTACGCGATGGATCCCACTTTCGACAACTTCAAGGATCTGTTCGTTGTGGCGAACAACTCGTGGGTTCCCTTCTCGAGAAACGTTTTCAACAGTGTATTCGTTACCGTTGCTGCAACACTGTTCCACGTTCTTTTCGCTTGTACCGCGGGCTTTATCCTTGCAAAGTGCAGATTTCCCGGCTGTAAGGCGATCAACAAGATCATTGTTATCGCTCTGCTTTTCAACAGCCAGGTAACTTACATCATGCAGTACATAGTTATGGCTAACCTGGGTATGATCAATACCTATGCGGCGCTGATCTTCCCTCTTATCGCTTCAACAATGGGTCTTTACCTTATGATCCAGAGCGTTGGACAGATACCCGACGCTATGATCGAAGCGGCTAAGGTTGACGGTGCAAGCCTCATGCGTATATGCTGGGGTATCGTTATGCCGAACTCTAAGCCTGCGCTTATGACTATTATCATCTTCCAGTTCCAGGCGGCTTGGAACTCAAACGGCGGCTCGCTGGTTTACGATGAGGCGCTGAAGACCATTCCTACCGTTGTTCAGCAGATCGCCGCCGCAGGTATGGCGAGACAGGGCGCGATCGCAGCGTCTGCGGTAGTACTGATGATCCCGCCGCTGGCAATATTCATCGCCGCACAGAGCAACGTTATGGAAACTATGGCTCATGCCGGTATGAAGGACTAATGTGAACACGGCTTCTAATTTAAATAATGGAGGGATAATATGTCAAGCTTTAAAAAGCTTCTTTCATTGGTCTCAGCCGCGGCTCTGGCTGTTTCGGCGATGACCGTGAATGTTTCCGCTCTGGAAACATATGACCCTTACAGCTATGACAGGTGGGGCGACCCGGTCGCTTCGCAGGCGGGCTATACCGCTGAGAAATATGTTGACGGCGAAATGATAGGCTGCGGAAACTTCTTTGAACCTGCTGATCTGTTTATTTCCCACGACAACCTTATGTACATAGCGGATAAGGGCAACAACAGAATAGTTATTACAGACCTTGATTTTAATTTCATAAAAGAAATGAGCGAGTTCTCCTATAACGGAGAAACGCTGACGCTGAAAAAACCTACGGGAGTTTTCGTTGACCAGTATACAGGCAACATCTATATCTGCGATACCGAAAACGACCGCGTCATCAAATGTGATACCGACGGAAATGTTGACAGACTTTTTACCAAGCCCGAAAGCGAGCTTTACGACCAGAACCTTACTTATAACCCTTCCAAGGTCCTTGTTGACAAGGCGGGAAATGTTTATATTGTTGTAAGATCCCAGACAAAAGGTGCGGTAATGTTCAACAGCGAGGGCGAGTTCCTTGGTTTCTACGGCGCGAACCGTGTTGAAGCTACGGCGGAAGTTCTTGCAAACGCTTTCTGGAACTTAATCGGAACTCAGGAGCAGAAGGACAGACGTGCAAAGCAGACTCCTATAGGATT
>CAMWRN010000149.1 GCA_947176675.1 uncultured Clostridia bacterium
TTTCAGAGCCATATTCAGCGTAGTGTTTACGTTGGAAACTGCTTTCTGCACACCTTTTCCACAGTAACGGCTCTCGTCACCGTCACGAAGCTCCAAAGCCTCGTAAATACCCGTACTTGCTCCGCTTGGAGCAGCCCCCCTGCCCGCAGTGCCGTCGGAAAGCCAAACCTCCGCCTCAACCGTGGGATTTCCGCGGGAATCTATTATTTCCCGACCGATGACCTTTTCTATGACTGCCTTTTGTTCAAACATATTTTACCGTTCCTTTCGGTTGAAATTTGCGATTAGTATTGACGTTTTTTTGCATTTTATGCTTTCGGCATATCTTCGGAACAGTTAGACGCAGAAATTAATTTGGAGCAGTAAATTTTTATCTGTCGTTGAATATCAATTCTTTGCTTGCCATACTCTGAATTTTCGCTACACTCTTGCAAAAATCGGGAAAATGTGCTATAATTTTATAAAATCGCAAAATTGCTCCGACAGGAGGTTTAAAATGAACGAACTTAACAACAATAACCTACAGCGAAATGAACGCTCCGAACCGCGCTATGCGGCGCACGTAAAGTCCCGCAAAAAAGTGCTCCGTATGCCTTTCGGCACTGCGGCAGCGATTTTCTTATCAATGCTCGGCGTAATAATAGTTTTGGCAGTATCGGTCGCTGTAATGGCTTCAAAGCTTGACAAAGCCGAGGAGGAACCTGCTCTCGAGCCTTACGTCCCCGTCGTAAACGAACGCGTCTACGATTTTTATTCAGAGGACGACATCATCCTCATGGACGACTACGACTACGGCAGGATATGGCTTCAGGCATTCACAAACGTGCCGCGGCACGGATACGACTACAGCGGTCTCAGGCTGGAGGAAAACGGCAGATATACATACAGCGAAAACGGCGAACAGATATCCCGCACCGGTATTGACGTATCATATCATCAAGGGGACGTTGACTGGACTAAAGTCGCCGCCGACGGCATAGACTTTGTTATCATGCGTGTAGGCTACCGCGGCTATGAAAGCGGCGTTCTCAACGTGGACGGAAGATTTCACGAGTACATAAAAGGCGCTATGGACGCTGGTCTGGACGTTGGCGTGTACTTCTTTTCTCAGGCGGTCAACGCCGAAGAAGCTATTGAGGAAGCTAACTTCGTCATGGAACAGATCCGCGGCTACAAGATAACCTTTCCTGTTATTTTCGACTGGGAGCTTATGGACGATGAAAACGCACGCACTCACAATATTGAGCCTTATACCGTTACGGAATGCGCTGCCGCGTTCTGCGATACTGTTGCGGACGGCGGCTACCGTCCTATGGTATACAGCAGCAGACGTTTCGCGCTTCTGAAGCTTAACATGGGCAAGCTTGCAGACTTCGATTTCTGGTTCGCGGAATATAAGGACGGTCACAACGAGCCGTCTTACCCATATAATTTTCAAATATGGCAGTACGCCAGCGACGGAACCGTTGACGGCATAAACGGCGAGGTTGATATGAACATCTGCTTTGCTGACTACGGCAGAGAAGAACGATAAATTTATTTCGGAAAGGACTGTTTTTAATGCAGATCACAATTGCTACGGAAAAGACAACAGCTGTCATAGACAGCTTTGGGGCGGAGCTTCATTCGCTTAAAGACGCATCTGGAGCGGAATATCTCTGGCAGGCTGACCCTGCGGTATGGAAACGCCACGCGCCTGTGCTGTTCCCGTTTATCTGCAACACCGATTCAAAAAAGTACACCTACGAGGGACAGGAATACAGCCTTGCAAACCACGGCTTTGCCCGCGACAGCGAGTTCGAGCTTGCTTCCTCCGGTGAAAATAGCACGGAGTTTCTGCTGAAATCAAGTGCGGATACATTGAAGCTGTATCCATTTGACTTTGAACTGCGTATCCGCTACGGATTGTCGGAAAACAAGCTTACCGTGTCCTACGCCGTGAAAAATACGGACAAAAAGGATATGTACTTCTTTATCGGCGGACACCCCGCATTCAACGTCCCTATGGACGGCGAAAGCTTTGACGATTACTTTGTTGAGTACGAAAAGCCCGAAAACATTATTCAGGAATTCAAGGGCAAAACTACTGTAATTGCGGACAACACCGAAAAAATCCCCCTCAGCCATGAGCTTTTTGCAAACGACGTTTTTATGAAAGACGCGCCCGCTTCATCTTGGGTCGCTCTTGTAAGCGAAAAATCGGGAAGAAAAATTAAGCTCAACTACGATCCGAAAGGCTGTATCGCAGTGTGGTCGTCCTATTTTGAAGACAAAGCCGTTACCGAGCAGGCGAGATTTGTCTGCCTTGAACCTTGGAGCAGCGTTCCCGTGTACTGCGACAAGGAGGAGGACATTACTAAAATGTCCCATGCGATAAAGCTTGCTCCGGAAAAAGAGTACGTTTTCGAGTACTCAATAGAAGTAGGCTGAATAACGGAGGAATACAAAAATGTACGAGCTTGAACAGGTAGGCGCAAGGAGCTACTATATAAACTGTCCGGCAAAAATAGGTCTGTACGTTGACGAAAACAACAGCGCATACCTTATCGACAGCGGAAACGACAAGGAAGCAGGACGAAAAGTCCGTCAGATACTGGACAAGAACGGCTGGCGACTTGAAGCTATCCTGAACACCCATTCCAACGCCGACCACATCGGCGGAAATAAATATCTGCAAGGTCAGACCGGCTGCAAAATTTTCGCCCGCGGTATAGAACGTGACTTTACCGAACACCCCATTCTGGAGCCGTCCTTTCTTTACGGCGGATACCCATGCAAGGACTTGCGGCACAAGTTCCTGCTTGCACAGGAAAGCGCGGTCGAGTACCTCGACGAAAGCGTTCTGCCCAAGGGCGTGGCTATAATACCGCTTCCGGGACATTTTTTCGATATGGCAGGCTTCCGCACTGCGGATAACGTTGTTTTCCTTGCGGACTGCCTATCCTCGGCGGAAACTCTTGAAAAGTACAAAATAGGCTTCATTTACGACGTTGATGCGTATCTGAAAACTCTTGAAGCCGTGTCTGAAATGTCAGCGGCAATGTTCGTTCCCGCTCATGCGGAGGCAACGGAAAATATCGCTCCCCTTGCTCAGCTGAATATTGCAAAGGTCATGGAAATTTCCGAAAAGATAACGGAGCTTTGCTGCGAACCGCTGATCTTTGAGGATATTCTCAAAAGGCTTTTTGACGACTACGGACTAAAAATGAACTTCGAGCAGTACGTCCTTGTTGGAAGTACGGTGCGGTCGTACCTGTCATGGCTAAAGGACGAGGGAAAGCTGTCCGCGGAGTTTGCCGAAAACAGGCTTCTGTGGAAACGGATCTGACCCGATTAAAAGTATTTTTTCTGAAATTTCGCACATACTACCTTAAACTTATCCGAAAGGAATGTGCGAAATGGAAAAAATAGCTTTCTTCGATACAAAGCAGTATGACAAAATCTGGTTCGACAAGCTGAACACAAATTACGACATAAAGTATATACGCTACAAGCTCACTCCCGATACCGCTTCGGCGGCGCGGGGCTGCAAGGCGGCAGTGGCTTTCGTGAACGATTCCATAACCGCCGAGACTATCGACGAGCTGTGCGCTGTGGGTGTAAAAATTCTCGCTATGCGCTGTTCCGGCTATAACAACGTGGATCTGAAATATGCCAAGGACAAGCTTCATGTGGTGCGCGTCCCAACCTACTCTCCATATGCTGTGGCGGAGCACACAATGGCGCTGCTGCTGACTCTGAACAGAAAGATACACAAGGCGTTCATCAGGACGCGAGACTTCAATTTCAGCCTCAGCGGTCTGACCGGATTCGATCTTTACGGCAAAACAGCAGGAGTTATCGGTACGGGACAGATCGGCAGGATTTTCATTGACATCTGCAAGGGCTTCGGAATGAAAGTCATCGCTTACGACCCTTACCCCGCAGAGGGATACGGCATCGACTACGTTCCACTTGACAAGCTTTTCGAGGAAAGCGATGTGATCTCCCTGCACTGTCCGCTTACTGAGGACACCGAATATATCGTAAACGAAGCCGCTATCTCAAAAATGAAAGACGGCGCGGTGATTCTGAACACCTCACGCGGAAAGCTCATTGACAGTGATGCGCTTTTGCAGGCGTTAAAGGACAGAAAGCTGGGCGGCGCGTGCCTTGACGTTTACGAGGACGAAAATGCTATCTTTTTCGAGGACTACTCCAGCACCGTTGTAAACGACGACGTGCTGTCATTGCTTCTGTCCCTGCCAAACGTTATCGTGACCTCCCATCAGGCGTTCCTCACCAACGAGGCGTTACAGAAGATTGCCGAGGTAACGCTGTTCAACCTTGATCAGTTCTTCAAGGGAGAAGCTTTGAAAAACGCGGTCGTGTACCAAAATGAATAAAAAAACGCCGTTTCAGTAAGGCAGAAGTCGGTACAGACGTATTCCATTGGTTTTGAAAGGTTGCGCAGAAACCCTACGCAACCTTTCTCTTTGCCTTCATGCAGTTCAGCTTATCGTTAGCTTACTGCATGTTTTTGCGGAATGTTGGAGCCGCCTTAACACTTTATAACAATATTAAAAAATAAGTTAATTTCTGAAATTCAACTTTTATTTAGATTGAAAGATCCGTAAACCTGTGTTATAATTTTCTAAATCAGTAAAATAATTAAAACACATCCCCCCAAAGAGCTGACAGTACTCAAACTTGTTTAAGGTCTTTTACAAAATTGCAGCTCAACAGTTTTGTGGTGCAGAAATTCCATTGAGTATATTAAAAAACGAAAAAGGTGCTTTAATCTATGAGTGAAAAATATTTTTATCATGGTTCAATTCAAGCAGACATTACAAAATTAAAAGCCTCATCTTTACTTCACGAAACCAATAAAAAAGTCGTATACCTGACCGATAATATTCCCTATGCGCTACTTTATATCTGGAACGGAAAACACAATAATTATGACAGAAAATTTGTCACAGGCTGGATAAAAAATAAAATTGCCTGTTATGAGGAAATATTTCCCAATCAGTTAGAAATTTTCTATAAAAATGTTTCGGGGTATTTGTACTGCGCTGAAAAAAACTCGGATATTTCTGCGGTAAACGGCAGGGAATCAATGTATTACAGCGAAACTGATATTGTTGCAGATCGTACAATTTATATTTCTGATATATATCAAGAGCTTATGAAATATGAGACGGCGGGAAAATTCAGGCTGTTCAGATTTAACGAGCAGTCAAAAGAAAGTCAGAACAAATTGATCGACAAATCCGCTGACATTATTATAAGCTCTAATTTCTTTAAGACCGATGAAGCAAAATTAAATTTCTACAAAAAATATTTTTCAGAAGCGTGGGAACGTGCGAATGTAAAATATAATCAAAAATAATAATTTAAATCTTAATGCCGATAATTTTGCAGCAATAGCCTTGTCCCCCGTCATTAACCCGAATATGCCCGCATATACATAGATAGAAATACTGTGTATTGGAGTGAGCATATTGAAGGTAAAAGCAGGTCAGGATATCGAGGAACGCGCCGTAATTCTCGGTCGCTATATTCTCGAACACAAAGCTACTGTTCGTGCCGCTGCTAAACAGTTCGGAATTTCTAAATCTACTGTACATAAAGACATAACCGAAAAGCTTCCTGTCATATGTCCGCAGATGTACCCTGCCGTTAAAGAAATTTTGGAAATAAACAAGCAGGAACGTCATATTCGCGGAGGAATGGCAACAAAGCACAAGTATGAGGAACAAAAACAATAAATCAAACCGGCGCAGCTGTCTTTTGTGACAACCGCGCCAACATTTTGCAAAAACATAGAAAACTGCACGGTTAATTGGGACGTGTGATAAAAAAATTCTCTTGAATTTGAAAGGATGTTGATATATAATAAAAAAGTGTACAAGTGAGGAATATAAGCAAACAATAGTCAATTTGTACCATTCGGGAAAAATATATTCTGAAATACACAAAGAATGCGGAATTATCCCACAGCGCTTTCTGCAGCTCCTCGCGGTGATATTTCAGACAGCGAAACTGATTTACAAGGTCGCCGTTAGCGTCGTTATAGACCTCGAATTTAGCGTGTCTGTCGGCGGAAAACAGCACCGACGCTCCGCCGCCGAACACCTCAATGTAGCGTCCGAAGTCCTTCGGAAATTCCGCTGTGATTTTCTTGGCGAGAAGCGACTTGCCGCCAATCCATGGTATAAATGATTTCATTTTATCAGCCTCCTGAAAAATATTTAAAATGCGGCAGGAAA
>CAMWRN010000150.1 GCA_947176675.1 uncultured Clostridia bacterium
TGTTCAAAAGTCAATTTAAGGATTCCTTTCTATGGTCTGTTTGTCCTTGACTCGTACTCCAAAGTATTATATAATATTGAAAATACTTTGTGCGAAATGTAAGGAGCGGTCATGTTATGAAAGATAAAATTTACGGACTTTTTTCAAAATGCTTCCCGCAGCTTTCTATCGGAAAGGACGTCTTTTTCAGACTTCTCGATCCCGACAGCTGCCGCATCATTCCATGCCTTGAGGACGGCGTTCTTGTAGGCTGTTCTGTCGTTCATGGCAATTGTATCCGTCTTTTGTGCGTACTTCCCGAAAGCCGCGGAAATGGCATAGGAAGCCGTCTGCTGCGTGAAAGCGAGCAGCTCATAGCCGAAAGCGGCTTTGACCTCGCTGTCCTCGGAGGACGAGATTCGGGACTGTTTATCGGCGAAATCGTTCCCGTCGGTCGGCAGGACGGTATGGTCGATACCTTTTTCAGCCGCAGGGGTTACGGCGCGGAGGAAGAATGTATTGAAATGAAAATGTCCCTCGGTGATTTTGACTGCGGAAAGCTTGATATCCAGCCATGTCCGGACGGAGTGAGCTTCGGTTATATAGGAAAGGAGGACGGGGATATGCTGCGTCGCACCGTAGAATCGGTCGATCCCGACTGGGTGCAGTATTTCACCTTTGAAAGTCCCGTATTTGCCGCAAAGCTTGACGGAAAGATCGTTGGATTCTGCATTGTTGATGAAAACGCCGATACCGTTATAAGCAGCGGCAGCAATAACGTTGGCTCTGTCGGCTGCGTTGGGGTAGCTCCTGAAATGCGTCAAAAAGGCGTTGGACTTGCCATGGTTGCCGAAGCAATGCAGAGCATAAAGCAAAACGGCTGCACTGACGCTTTCATTCACTATACGTATCTGGACAAGTGGTACGGCAGGCTCGGTTTAAGGACGTTTCTGCGGTATCGCTTCAGCGAAAAAAAGCTGTAGAAAATATCCAGCGTACTATTGGTTTTCTTTCTCAATATATTTGAGAAGCGCGGCACAGCCCTCATAAATATCGTCGAAAGCGATGTCGAAGCGTCCGCTGTACCACGGGTCGGAAATATCCCCAACCCGATCGGTAAACTCCAGCAGCTTGTGTACCTTTCCTTTTGGGTCGCTGCCGAATATACGCATGATATTCCGCATATTGTTCCCGTCCATAACAAGGAACATATCGTACCTGTCATAGTCGCTTTTTTTTAGCTGAACAGCATATTTGCCGCCGAAGGGTATACCGCGGCGGCTTAATTCTGCCTTTGCGGGAGGATAAATGGAATTTCCGATCTCTTCCGTGCTTGTGGCGCTTGAAGCTATGTAAATGTCTGATTCCGGGCAGTTCTTTTTTACAAGGTATTTCATAATAAATTCAGCTGTCGGTGAGCGGCAAATGTTTCCGTGGCAGACGAACATTATGCTTTTTATCATTTTGAGGGCTCCTTTCGGAAATGGGATTTTGTTCCGATATATTATTTTTATTGTACCATATTTTATATATTTGGTCAAGGCGGCTTACGGTATGACATAATGAAATCAATTTGTGGAATCTGCGGGCGGGGAAACTCTGTCCTTACGAAATATTAAGGTGAATTTACCCTCAACCTTAAATGTGCATAACATAATTATCGTTCCGAACATCTCACGATGGAGGTGACTCAACCGGCATGGTTCCCCGCTAAATCAAGATTTATATGCACATTATTGAAAAGTGTGAGTACCGTTTTCGATACTCACACTTCAACAAAATTATTTCGTTTCGCTCATTTTAGCGCGGTAATCCTCTTTAAGCTTCTGCAAACGTACGGAATCCTCCTTACGCTGCTGTTTTGCCGCGTCCTGTATCTTCCTCGTTTCCTCGATACCGTCAACGATGGTTTTCCATGTTTCTTCAAGGGTATCCACCTTAATGGAGCTTCCCGAAGCAAGCTGCGTCGTCAGTTTGGTCTGAGCAACAGTATTCTGTGCGTTTTTAAGAAGAAGCTCGTTGGTTTTCTCGTCCAGAGCCTGCATAGCCTCCGCCTGAACACGCTGTCTTTTCAGCATTACCGCCTGTGCCAGAGCCTGCTTGAACACGGGCATTGTAATGATAAACGCCGAGTTGATCTTTCTTATAAGGTTCAGATTGGAGAACTGCATAGCTTTCAGCATGGGGACTGTCTGCATAGCAACATTCTCAGCAATTTTCAGATCCATGACTCTCTGCTCGAAAACCTGCCTGGTCTGCTCAAGAGTTTGGAGATCCATTGCCACCGCACCCGAATCGGGTTCAGCTTCAAGCTTTTTGCGGTAATCCTCGATATACTGGTCAAGCTCCACGCAAGCCTGCTCGCCCGCCATTATATACAAGAGCAGATCCTTGTAGTACTGGATATTCGCGTTGAACATTGTCTCCAGCTTAACGTTGGAGGCTTCTATCTCGGTCTCGTACTGCCTTAACTGAACGTATATCTTGTCTACATCCTCGCCCATTGTGTGGTACTTTGCAAGAAGCTTGTCGACCTGCTTTCTCAGATTTGCAAATATACCCTTCTTGCCGTCGTCGGTAAGCTCCTTTGCGTCGAACTGCTCCATTACTGCGGACAGGTGCATAAGCAGCTCTCCCGAATCGTTGATCTGATCCATGTTCATAGAGTTGAGCACCTGATCGGAAGCTTTGGATATCTCCATCGCCACTTCGTTTCCGAACTTGACGATAGAGTTAACGTCGTTGATATTGATAGTGCTTACAAGCTTGTCGACCTCTTCGTTTTTGACAAGCTCCTGCTTTAACTCGTCCGCCTTTGCGGTCATTGAGAATTCCTGGGGAACGTTGGTTTGAATGTTAAGAGGAGCAGCCGTTACGGTCACATCGGTTGTAACAGCTCCCGCAGCTTGTGCCTGAGCCTCCGTCGAAGGTGTGAATTTAAGCGCCATTTTACTTTCTTCCTTTCTTAAACAGTTTTCCGAACAGTCCTTTGCCGTTCGGTTCGGGAATGGAATCGGGTATCCTGAATTTCGGTATGTGCACATTATACTCGAACTCGTTCATTGTATGGGTCTCGAACGCCGCGTCGCTGACAAAGGTTTCGATATTTCTATATCCTGTAGGAGTGTATATGAGAATATCGAACCCGAGAAGATTGAACAGCACAAGCTGAATACATTCGATCTTGCTGAACGTGTCCTCGATAACATCTATGATAATAAGCTTTGGTATGTCCTTGGTAAAATCGTATTTTTGAAGCAGCTTCAGTATTTCCCTGTCAAGATTTGTACCCACATAAAGCACCAGCGGAAGAAGCTCGTTACGGTCTATTTTCAGCAGACCCGTGTCTACAGCCTCCTGCATTTTGTTAAAAATTAGCATTTGCAGACTGTCGGATAAATATCCGTATTTGTTCAGCGGGGAATTTTTAAGCTTATCCGTCAGTATCTGTTCACCCACATAGTACGGATTGTAAATGTCGAGGCGTGTCTCCCCGAATTTTCTGTAGCTGGGAGACTTTGAGATTATTCTTGTGTCGGGGGAAAGCTTCCACCTCACGTTGTCCCAGTAAGCGTTGAGATTACCGTCCTTGACCCCGCTTATTTTTGCGAAGATGTTCGGTATAGTCACCTTTGAACCGTTTGCTGCAAATCCTGTTCGGTACTTTGCGGGCTGATGCCACAGCACGTCTATTTCCTCATAGGTGGTTTTCAGCGTAAGGGACTGCATATCCGAAAACTGGAAATCGCGGAAGATAGTGTCGTTGCTGTAAAGAATATTGTTAAGCTCCTTGGAAGCGTTGTAGGCGACCGTGGCAAGCTTTGTCTTTACCGGCTTGTCGGGATAAGGCGTAACCGGAACGGAGCAGGGCAGCTCAAAAATCTGCATACGCCCTTCAAGATTATTTTTTTTCAGAGCTGCAAGTCCCGACAGATTGCTGCAAATATACAGCACGTCTATTCCGATACGGGACATAAAATGCAGAAAAGCAGTTTCGGCGGACGTGATATTACCGTAGTACATCAGCACGGGAATTTCCGTGTGGTCTCGGCGGAACGCCTCCGAACCGAGACAGCGGTTCATCCAGACGATAAGAGTCTGCGCTGCGGAAAGAGCCTCTTTGCCGCTCATTCCTTTCAGGAAAAGCGGCAAAGTTTCCCTTGCAAGCTTAGTCCTCACCTCGTCGCCGGGGACGTTTACCAGCGCCGCAAGCTCATCGGGAAGAGTTTCCATGTCCCTGTCGTCCACAATGCTTATCCCGTCGAAAACTGAAAGCTCGTCTGGCGTGGGCGGTTTCAGCTCATACTCGCTGTAAAGAAGCAGCTTGGGACACTTTATCAAGTCCTCCCGAAGATTGTAAAGCATATTGTGGAAATCCGCCTTTTCGTCCTCCTCCGATGGCGCGCCCAAAAGCGCGGCAAAATATACGGGGATAAGCTGTTCGGCGGTAAAGTGACCTCCTCTGGACAGAAGCCTTTCCGAATGTGACTCGAAAATATCCTTTGTAAATGTATCCGAGGAGGTGGTAACAGTCTGGACCAGTTTTTTATTTTCAGTAGAAAAACCTTCAAAAATCATATAGCAGAAGCGCCTTTCAGATCAAAACATAGGTATAGGCGGGAATACCCCGCAAAATTATTATACTATACATCGTATAATATGTCAATACAATAAGCAGAATATTTTTTTGAGAAACGCCCGCAGATCATCGCTTACGTCTGCGGGCGTTATGTGCCAAGCCGGTATAAGCGGTCAAAATGCGTTAAACCGCGTATTGTGAGAGTATCTCAGCTGCGCTTTTCAGTACCACAGCAGCCTCCTCCAGATATTTCCTTACAGACGCGCTGCTTGTGCCGGAGGACATCTCCATAGCATGGCTGAGAGCGTTCCTGCTCACGTCCACCTGAGTCTGGTACAGGGAGTCAAGCTGTTTCAGAGCGTTTTCCTCCATAGCTTTGTATGCTGCGTTCAAGTCCTTGACAGTCTTATTTCTTATATCATCGTAGTTTTCGAGAGCCATGTCGATAACGTCGGTAGTGCGTTTACGTCCCAGAATATTCCTGAACGAGGACATTGCGCCGGACGGGAACGAGTCTCCGTTTCCCGAAGAAGCCGCCGACATAACAGACTTGGATACCAGCATATTCAGGTCGTCTATAGAATCCTTTACCGAAACGTCCGCATCGCCCGAAATACCGTTTATGCCGAGCTTTTTGGAAAGCTCCGCGCCCAGCTGAGCGATTATTATGCTGAGCTTCTGGCGGTGGATATCCAGGCATTTCCTGTAAGCTTCGCCTACCTTGTCAACCAAGAACGAGTAGAAGTGCTTGTCGATATCCTCGGGAGGAACAGAGCTGCGGCTTTCCAGAATATCTTCTCTCAGCTTTGAGAAGAAGCCGTACATCCACTGCTCCGCTTCCTGCTGCATTTCGGTAATGCTCAGCAGTATTTTTGGTTTTTTGCTTTCCAGCGCAGTGGCAAGTGTGGAACACTCCCGCTCTATGCTTTGGGAGATATCGTCCAGCTTTTTTCTGTCCATAGCCATCATTTCGTATATCATGCGAATACGGGCGGCAGTGTCATTTATCATTAGGTTGAGCATTGTAAGTACTCGCTGTGTACGTATAATATCCTTTTGGAGAATAATCTCACGCTTGAGGGACATCTCAAATTTCAGAAATTCATTTTCATAAAATTCTTGGAATCCCTTTATGTCAGGACGGTTCAGACCGATCTTGCGGCGGTATTCGTCAATGCCGCTTACACCGTAAACAAACGCGTTCGGCATAATGGATTCGCATCGTTCGCTTACGCGGTTTATGATCTTTTCAATGTCCTCCTGAGTGTTCATTGCGTCTATCATGTTGACGAGAACATACAGCTTGTTGAAGCTGAGAGGACGGATATGGCTTGCCAGAAAGAACTGCTCAGACTCCGAAAAGGGCGACAGCGCGCTTGCGATATATATTACCGCGTCGGCGTTGACAAGGTAGTCCTGTACCTGCTTGTCGAGGCAGTCAAGGTCGCTCAGACCCGGAGTGTCAACAATTCGTATTTCTTTCAGAAGCTCCGCATCGTCCCGAATGTCGATGTATTCGAGCGTGTCGGGGAAAGCCCTCATAAGCTTTTCCAGTTTTTCCCGCACAAGGTCGTCCGCGGTAAGGCTTATCCTCTGCCCGTTTTCAGCACAGCTTCCGCTATGCGTGTTTCACTGTAGCTTATGGAATTTATTGTAAACGTCTCGGGCGCAACGTTAA
>CAMWRN010000151.1 GCA_947176675.1 uncultured Clostridia bacterium
CGTCCATGATTATTCTGCACATTTCCTTGCAGCAAAACGCTTTGCTGGCATAGCACACAAGTCCCGCACCGCCGTAGTAGCTGTCCATGGACTGCTTAAAGCTTCGGCAGTTTTCGCGAATCAGATTCTCGTCCATAACGTAAAGCGGAGTGCCATACTCTTTTGCAAGCTCGACCGCGTCTATTCCTCCTATTGTAAGATGTCCCTTTTCATTCACCGCAAGATTTTTTGATACAAACATCTTTATGCTCCTTTCAAAATTTTGATCGCATCTCATTGCTGCTGTTACAGACATTTTTCCATAAGGAAAAATCTGCCCATTCTCCATTCTGCCGATCCTGCCTTTTCGTATCCGCTGTTCAGATACAAAGCCAATGCAGACGGATTATCACTGAACACATCAAGCCGTATCGCCTCAACGCCGGAGCTTTTCAGTTCGGCTTCAATATGCTTTAAGGTATTTTTTGCGATTCCCATTTTCTGATATTTCGGGTCAACGCATAATCTGTGAATAATACGGTATTCGCAGTCCAAATATTTCCAACGGCATTTGCCGTATTCATCATCGCATTCCCTGTTTATTACGTACAGAACGGCTATACCGCCGTCCAGAGTACCTACAAACAACTCGCCATTTGATATGTCCTCGGCAAAAACTTCCCGCGACGGATACACATTATCCCACTGGAAAATTTTGTTTTTCTCCATACTTTCTATCGCCCTGCCGATCAAGCTGCAAATAGCATCAAGATCGCTTTCTTCGGCAGATCTGTATTTGATTTCCATTTTATTCTCCAATCTTGTGGACATTATTCAAGCGTTAAAAATTACCTGTAGTTATAATATTATAATACACAATTTATAATAATTTGTCAATATCAGAACCCAAAAATTTTGCAGGAATTCCAAACATTCCTGCAAAATACATTTATTATCAGCACATTTCAGCCTATGGTTTGTAAAAATTGTGCATATCTTCAGAACTGTTCATTCATTTTCAAATGCAGTCGCTTCTTCGATGACCGCACGTATTTTATCCGCACCCTCGCCCGTTACAGAGGAAAACTCTATGGTCTCAATACTGTCAAAATAAGGTATTTCATTTGCAAAACCTGCCATTCGCTCCTCACGCTGACGTTTGGAAAGCTTATCCGCCTTTGTGAAAATTATTACAAAAGGCTGCTCACGTTCGATGAGAAAATCAATCATCTGCAAATCGTCCGCGGAAGGCGGGTGACGCATATCCACAAGCTGCATTACAAGCGCTATGTCCCTGTCGGAAGTGAGATATCCCTCAATAAGCCCCGACCACCTTTTCTTGTCGCTTTTGGAAACCTTTGCATATCCGTATCCCGGCAAGTCTGCCAGATAAATATCGTCAACCGTGTAAAAATTTATCGTAGCAGTCTTGCCCGGAACGGACGACACCCTCGCAAGATTTTTTCTGTTGAAAATCTTATTTATAAGCGAGGACTTTCCCACGTTGGAACGTCCCGAAAACGCCACCTCTGGCTTTTCACAGTCGGGTATCTGATCAAATCTGCCGTATGAAGCGTAAAACTCCGCTTTGTTAAAATTCATAAAATGCGTTCCTTTCACTTGTCTTAAACCCACCGGGACGGTACTTCCCCGTCCCTTAGTCCCGTACAAAAAAGATTACGAGCTTGCCACGCTGCGATTCTCACGGCTTTCGCTGCTCTCCGAACGCTTAGGCTTAATGTATTTCGGTTCAGTTTTTTCGAGAGCAACTTCCAGAACATCGGAAATTCTTTCGGCGTACACAAAGTTGATGTTTTCTTTTACCACCTTGTCTACTTCCTCCAGATCGCCCTTGTTTGCGGCGGGAATTATCACCGTCTTCATACCCGCTTTATAGGCAGCCATTGTCTTTTCGCGGAGTCCTCCGATAGGCAGAACCTTTCCGTGGAGAGTTATCTCGCCCGTCATCGCAACGTCGTGACGAACGGGAATATTTGCCAGCGCGGATACCAACGCAGTAGTCATTGTAACACCGGCAGACGGACCGTCCTTAGGGGTGGCACCCTCAGGCGCATGAATATGAATATCCTTTTCCTTGTAGAAATCGGACGAAATACCGTACTTGTCGGAAATTCCCCTGACATAGCTGACAGCTATCTTCGCACTCTCTTTCATAACGTCACCCAAAGAACCCGTGGTCTCGATAGTACCCTTTCCGTCGAACACGGAAACCTCCAACGGCATTACTACGCCGCCCACGGACGTCCATGCAAGACCGTTTACCAGACCGATCTCATTGCTCTTGGAATATTCGTCGTCAAGATATTTTTTAGCTCCGAGGAACTGCTCAACGTTTCTTTCACCGATACGGACGGATTTTTTCTCACCGCTTACGATAAGCTTTGCGGACTTCCTGCAAAGCTCGGCAATTCGACGTTCAAGAGTTCTCACACCCGCTTCTTTGGTGTAGTTGTCTATAATGGTGTAGAGCGCATCGTCAGTGATCTTCAGCATGACAGCTTTCAGACCGTTCGCTTTAAGCTGCTTTGGAACAAGATGTTCCTTTGCGATATGGAACTTTTCCTCGCGGGTATAGCTTGTTATCTCGATAACGTCCATACGGTCGAGGAGCGGCGGATCAATTGTCTGCGTGGTGTTCGCCGTGGTAACGAAAAGTACATTGCTCAGATCGAAAGGAACTTCTATATAGTGGTCACGGAAAGCATTGTTCTGCTCACTGTCAAGAACTTCCAGAAGTGCGGAGGAGGGGTCTCCCCTCATATCGTGAGTAAGCTTGTCGATCTCGTCAAGAAGTATAAGCGGATTATTGCTTCCAGCCAGCTTCATGGCGTTGATTATCCTGCCCGGCATTGCGCCTATGTAGGTCTTTCTGTGACCGCGGATATCGGATTCGTCCCGTACTCCTCCGAGAGAAACTCTCTGGTATTTTTTACCCAGCGCAGAAGCAATGGATTTACCGATAGAAGTTTTTCCCACGCCCGGAGGTCCAACTAAACAGATAATCTGTCCCTTGATATCGGGCTTAAGCTCTCTGACCGCAATGTTCTCCAGAATTCTTTCCTTGACCTTTTCGAGACCGTAGTGATCCTTATCGAGAGCGGCTTTGACCTTGTTTATATCATTTTTGTCCTTTGTGGACTTGTTCCACGGCAGTTCCAGAACGTTGTCAAGATAGTTGCGTATAACAAACGCTTCCTGAGAGGACTGTGACATTCTGTTGAGTCTGTCGGCTTCTTTCAGAAGCTTGGTTCTTGTCTCTTCCGAAAGGTCAAGCTTCATGATCGCCTCGGTGTATTCGTCAACCTCGTCCTGATACTCTTCGTCCTCGCCGAGCTGACTTGCTATGGCTTTCATCTGCTCGCGCAGATAGTATTCCCTCTGACTGTTGTCAATCTGATCACGTACCCTTGCCTGAATGTGCCGCTCGATATCCAGCACTTCAACCTCCCGTGAGATCATCGCAAGAAGCATTCCCAAACGGGAAATTATATGACTTTCTTCAAGGAGCATTTCCTTGTCCTCGACTGCAAGAGGAATATTGAACACAAGTGTTTCAAAAACCTTGAACGGATCTTTTTCGTCCATGATAGACGAAACAAGCTCTTTGGGCATTCTCGGCATGAGCATCGAGTACTGATAGAACGCCTGCTTTATGGCACGGATAACAGCTTCGATCTCAATCTCGTCTGTGCGCAGTCTGGTTATCTCGGGGAAGGGTTTGATATCTGCAATGAGATACGGTTCGCTCTCAACGATATCGAGCAGCTTCGCCCTGTATTTTCCCTCCACAAGCACACGGGTAATGCCGTCCGCACCTTTAAGTGTCTGCCTGATCTCGGCAACAACGCCAACGCGATATAGATCCTTAACTGACGGATCCTCCACAATGTCGTCCTTTTGAGTGGCAAGAAAAATCATTTTGTCATTTTTCAAAGCCGCTTTAAGCGCGGACTCTGACTTTTCCCGCGATACATCGAAATGCATAACTATATTGGGGAAAACAACAACGCCTCTCATCGCCAGAGCGGGGATAGATGTTTTCTCAAGCTTTGTCCTCATAATAACCTCCTGCGTCGAAAAATCGACATAAATTATCGTAATACACTATCTATTATATATTATATCTTCGGATTTTTCAAGTAACAATTTAAGATAACAAATTTAGTATTTATCGTCTTTGTAAAAAAATAATGAATAATTACATACAATAAATTAACTGAAAATGCGTTTTTTGATATCGGGTACACGACCGAATGTCAGAAGGCACAATGACCCCCGTCCCCTAACGATCATGTATCAGGATGAAATCAAAAAACGCATTATTTTTATTTCTTCAGAATTTTCTTTTTTCCGATTTTTGCCAACGGCTTTACATCTTCCGTAACGCACTCTTCCGTAACAGTAAGTCCGCATACATCGTTATCAGACGGCAAATCAAACATTGACTGCTGTAAAATTTTCTCAACAATCGAACGCAGACCGCGCGCACCGGTTTTCTGCTCAATAGCCTTTCTTGCAATAGCTTTCATAGCCTCCGGTTCAATGTTAAGCTCAATACCGTCAAGCTCAAACAGCTTCTTGTACTGCTTTACAAGTGAGTTTTTCGGTTCTGTGAGAATCCTTGTCAGCATGCCCTCATCAAGCTCGTCAAGAACTGTTATAACTGGCATACGTCCGACCAATTCAGGAATCATTCCGTACTTTACAAAATCCTGATGGATAACTTCCTTGTAAATACCGTCAGACTTTTCAGCCTTTGTTCTGATATCCGCGCCGAATCCCATTGAGGACGACTCAGTACGCTTTTGGATAATTTTGTCAAGACCATCAAAAGCTCCGCCGCAAATAAACAGGATATTTTTGGTATCTACATGAATAAATTCCTGATTCGGATGTTTTCTTCCGCCCTGAGGAGGAACGTTTGAAACTGTTCCCTCAACTATTTTGAGCAGAGCCTGCTGAACGCCCTCGCCGCTTACGTCGCGGGTAATGGAGGTATTCTCGGATTTTCTTGCGATCTTGTCGATCTCATCAATATAAATAATTCCGCGCTGAGCCGCTTCAACATTGAAATCGGCAGCCTGAAGAAGTCTTACAAGAACGTTTTCAACATCGTCGCCCACATATCCCGCCTCGGTGAGAGTGGTAGCATCGGCAATAGCAAAAGGAACTTGCAGTATCTTCGCCAGAGTCTGTGCAAGAATAGTTTTTCCCACGCCTGTAGGACCAACAAGAATAACATTGCTCTTCTGAAGCTCCACATCGTCAGTGTCCATTTGACTGTTAATGCGCTTATAGTGGTTGTAGACCGCAACCGAAAGCGCGATCTTCGCCTCATCCTGACCGATAACATATTCGTCAAGATATTTTTTTATCTCCGCAGGCTTCATCAGCTTTAACGGTTTCAATGGCTGCGGCTTAAGATTTCTGCTGTCGGCATAGCTTGGAACTACAAGATCGTTTGCCACAAGCATTTCGTAGCAGTATGTCACGCAATCGTCGCATATATTGCACGCTCCCGCCGAAAACATATTCAACACCTTGTTTTCGGGCTTGCCGCAAAAACCGCATCTTTTTAAAGTTTTATCATTTCCGGCCATACATCAAACTCCAGACTTATCTTGTAAAAATAACCTTGTCGACCAGACCGTACTCAGCAGCTTCGGCAGCGGTCATAAAGTTATCGCGTTCCGTATCTTCGCGGATAGTTTCTATAGGCTTGCCTGTGTTCTGTGCGATGATACGGTTAAGGTTCTCTCTTGTTCTGACCAGATGATCGGAACGTATTTTTATATCGGTACACTGACCGGACAATCCACCTGAAATAAGCGGTTGATGGATCATTATTTCCGAATTGGGAAGCGCGAGTCTCTTACCCTTAGCTCCTGACGAAAGCAGAAAAGCTCCCATTGAGGCAGCAAGACCTATACAGATCGTAGACACATCGCACTTGATATACTGCATAGTGTCATAAATTGCCATTCCTGCGGTAACCGAGCCTCCGGGACTGTTGATATAGAGACAGATGTCCTTTTCGGGATCCTGACTTTCCAGATACAAAAGCTGGGAGACTACCAGACTTGCCGAAGTATCGTTTACTTCCTCGGAAAGCATGACGATCCTGTCCTCCAGAAGCATGGAGAAAATATCCTGAGAACGCTCTCCTCTTCCCGTTTGTCTGACAACATAAGGTACTAAACTCATAAAA
>CAMWRN010000152.1 GCA_947176675.1 uncultured Clostridia bacterium
CGCAAGGCGAAAACGGTGAAAAAACCGGAAATCCGGAAATGCCCGAACGCGGAATGGGGGCCGGTCGTCACGACAGACCAAGTTCGGATACCGCTCCGGAAACCAACGGCGGAAATATTGCAGTCACAGGCGTATGTACAGCGGCTTTGATAGCAGCAATATTCGGCGCATCGTTTGTAAAAAAGAAATTCTGAATAGGCAGCTATACGGAAATTTTTCGGTCAAAAGCTTATATATTTTTTACAAAAACCCCTTGACGGTAAATCGTTTACAATGTATAATATAGATACAACTATTATGTATTTGCAGCCGACAGGCTTAAAATTACTTTCAAGGAGGAAACTAAAATGAGCGAATTTTTCGGAAACATCGGCAAGATACCTTTTGAGGGCAAGGACAGCACCAATCCCCTTGCGTTCAAGTACTACAACCCCGACGAGGTAGTTGCAGGCAAGACAATGCGCGAGCAGCTCAAATTTGCCCTTTCATGGTGGCACACAATGGGCGGCGACGGTACCGATATGTTCGGCTGCGGCACTGCGGACAAGACATGGGGCGAGTCCGACTCAACCGCAAGAGCAAAGGCTAAGGTAGACGCTGCTTTCGAGATCATGGATAAGCTTTCAATCGACTATTTCTGTTTCCACGACCGCGACCTTTCTCCGGAATACGGCACTCTCGCAGAGACAAACGCAAAACTTGACGAGATCACCGATTACATTGCCGAGAAAATGAAAGCTAACCCCTCCATTAAGCTTCTTTGGGGTACTGCAAAGTGCTTTGACCACCCACGCTATATGCACGGCGCGGGAACTTCCCCCTCTGCCGACGTTTTTGCATACGCTGCGGCACAGATCAAAAAGGCTGTTGAGGCTACCGTAAAGCTGGGCGGAAACGGCTACGTATTTTGGGGCGGACGTGAGGGTTACGAAACTCTGCTCAACACAAACATGGGTCTGGAGCTTGACAACATGGCTCGTCTTATGAGAATGACCGTTGATTATGCTCGTTCTATCGGCTACAAGGGCGATTTCTACATTGAACCCAAGCCCAAGGAGCCTACAAAGCACCAGTACGATTTCGATACTGCTACCGTTCTCGGTTTCCTCCGCAAGTACGGTCTTGAAAAGGATTTCAAGATGAACATTGAGGCTAACCACGCTACACTTGCGCAGCACACATTCCAGCACGAGCTGAGAGTTGCACGTGACAACGGCGTGTTCGGTTCTATCGACGCTAATCAGGGAGATATGCTTTTGGGCTGGGATACAGACCAGTTCCCCACCAACGTTTACGACGCGGCTCTTTGTATGTACGAGGTACTCAAGGCGGGCGGCTTCACGAACGGCGGTCTGAACTTCGACTCGAAGGCTCGCCGCGGTTCTTACACTCCCGAGGATATTTTCCACAGCTACATTGCGGGTATGGACACGTTTGCTCTCGGTCTTAAAATTGCCGACAAAATCATCACCGACGGCAGGATCGATAAGTTTGTTGACGACCGCTACGCTTCTTGGACTAAGGGTATCGGCGCGGATATCATCAGCGGCAAGGCAACTCTTGCAGACCTTGAAAAGTATGCTCTTGAAAAGGGCGAGGTTACGGCTTCCCTCACAAGCGGCAGACAGGAAATGCTGGAGTCCATTCTCAACAACATTATGTTCAGCCTTTAATAGAAGTTAGAATTTAGAGATTAGAGGATAGAAAGCGAAATTTCTATCCTCTGTCTGTATTATCAGAAATGTTAAAAAGACAGACAGGAATTTAGGGGGTGCAAAATGGATAACGAAACCGGTACAGTTGCTGCCGAACAAGACTGGCAATGGTGTCTTGTCGGAAATATTGTTGAAAAACATGAATACGGTGAAGATCACATAATAAAATACGGAAACAAACAATTTCGTCCAAATGCTAAAGTATTCATAAACCTTATATACGGCGGAATGGGGCACGAAAGCATACTTGTTATTGGTATGCCCCGTCATTCCTCAAAATATATTGAAATTGTAACAGCAAGAAAGTATGTACATAATTTCAGAGTACAAAAGGCTTTTAAGCCTGCCGTATTAAATATAATGAAAAATTCCGAATGGGACTGGTGGGGCAATTCTGATGAAGCATATAATAAAATAGTTCGCTGCCTTGATTGGCTTAATGCAGACGCGGAACAAAACAAGCTACAAGCTGCAAATTCCGATTTATTTCAGTAAAAGAACGGAGTAATGATTTGAACGGCAATTAAAATTTACATATAATTTTAATAATATAAAAAGGAGAGATTTTTATGCGTTATGTAATCGGAATCGACATCGGCACAAGCGGCACGAAAACGATGTTTGATGTTTTACGTATCTACCAACTAAGTTTATTGTAACAGGCGGCATATGATATGCTTTCGACAGAGGGCGTTGTTTGCAGACCTCTTGAGCCTTTGCCTTGGAGCCCTTTAAGCGCGGACGTTTTGGATAAATACGGAGTCTACTGGTATATACATATGTGATTGAATTTTATTTTTTGCAGTTCATGAAATATAACGACAGACAAAAAATACTGGAGTCTGTATTTGACAATATTATGTTCGGCATTAAAAAATTAAATTACTGTCTTCGTCTGTATTATAAAAAATGTTAAAAAGATAAATCGGAATTTGTGGAGGTGTAATCATGAACAGAATCGAGAAGGTGCGTGAAACGGTAGATAAAATTATTCTGGATATGAACGATAACGTTGAACGAAGATGTGCATACATACATCTATATGGTGTTGCCCAAGCCTGTGCTTTATTAGCCATTAAGCGAAAAGAAAATATAGAATTGGCTATTATAGCAGGGATGTTACACGATATTTATTCTTATGCTGCTATGGATTCGTCAGACCACGCCCGCAAAGGTTCAGAAATGGCTCGTGATATTATGAACTCTTTAAGTATTTTTACAGAAACTGAGATTAATCAAGTTTGCACAGCAATATACAGGCATAGTGATAAGTCAATAGTTCATGAACAATTTGATGAAATACTAAAAGACGCAGATGTGATGCAGCATGTTTTATATAATCCACTGTTTGAAATCAAAAACGAACAGAAACGTTTTGATTCTTTAAAGGAAGAATTCCATCTGTGATAAATTCTGATTTATTTCAATAAATAACGGTGGTGATAATATGCCGAATTCTATTAACGATTACCGACAGCTTATAGACAAGCCTTGGGGAAGAATGTTCTATGATATGATATTCAGACAGCTTGATCTGTCGGATAACGTTCCCCTAAAAATACTTGACTTCGGAGCAGGATTTTGTGTCACGGCAAATCATTATTCCGAACACCATGCAGTGACCGCCGTTGAACCTAACGGGGAAATGATCGAGTTAAGCATACGTGATAATAATTTTGATCTGATACACGGCGGTATTGAAGCTCTGAGCAACTATGCAGACAATTCGTTTGATTTTGTGATATGTCATAATGTTCTGGAATATGTTCCCGATAAAGAAATAATACTGCGGGAGTTTGCAAGAGTATTAAAGCCCGGCGGAAAGCTTTCAATAGTCAAGCATAACCTTATGGGAAGAATTCTTGCCTATGCAGTCTTTTCGGATAATCCAAGCGCTGCGCTCAATTTGCTGGAGAACGGTGATAATGAAAAAAATTCCTTTGGCAAGCGCGATACATATGAAGATGATTATATTATTGGAGCAGGACTTAAATACGGTCTTTCAATTGAAAATATATTTGGTATCCGCACATTTTTTGCACTTTCAAAAAACAATGACATAAAATTTACTCGGGAATGGTATGATAATATGCTTGCGTTGGAAATGAGGACTTGTAATTTGCCTGAATATAAAAGTTTTTCTTTCTTCCACCATTTGATTTTTCAAAAGGAAGAATAACTGACGTGAGCGTAACCACTGGCATAATCATGTTATATTCATCGGAAACAGACCGATAAATTTATATATCAGGAGGATTTAATACAATGGCGCTATTCTATCTTGTAAGACACGGAGAACCTGTCTACGACCATATGCTTGAAAACGGATTCTGGGGATTTGGCAGGGACTTTGCACCTCTATCCGAAAAAGGAAAGGAACAAGCGGAAATCACCGCCAAGGACATTCGCCTTAAAAGCGCGGAATTTATCGTATCATCTCCGTACACCAGAGCATTGCAGACGGCTCAGATAATTTCAAGAGAGACAGGACTGCGGGTCGAGGTCGATATTGACCTGCACGAGTGGATACCCGATGAGGATAATCTTTATGAAACATCGGAGGAAAGCTTTGCGCTTGCGAGGGAATTTACCAAATTCAACGGCGAATATCCGCAGGGTAAGAAATTCAAATGGGAATCCCTCAGTCATATGCGGCAAAGAATGAGACGTGTTGCGGACAAATACGCAGACTACGACAAGGTTATTTTTGTTGGTCACGGTATGGCTTTTCGGTGTTTGATGTATATTGAAAAAATGAGTCCCGCCGAAATAATTGAATGCACATATCATAAGGGACAGGCGGACTGTGAGTATTCATTTACATAAATAAAATATGGTAATTTTTATTTCAATAAAAAATAAAGGAGCAATTTTTATGCGTTATGTAATCGGAATCGACATCGGCACAAGCGGCACGAAAACCGTGCTTTTCGACGAGGTGGGCAAGGTCGTTGCTTCGGCGACGGTTGAGTACCCCATGTATCAGCCCCAGAACGGCTACGCCGAGCAGGAGCCTGCGGACTGGTACAATGCGGCGGTGTCCACGATCAAGACGGTAGTTGGCAAAAGCGGCGTTAAGAACACCGACATTGTCGGTATCGGTCTTTCGGGACAGATGCACGGTCTTGTTATGCTGGACGAAAACGGCGAGGTCATTCGCCGCTCCATAATATGGTGCGACCAGCGTACTGCCAAGGAAGTTGACGAAATGAACGGAAAGCTTGGCAGGGAAAAGCTTATCGAAATTACCGCAAACCCTGCTCTCACGGGCTGGACGGCTGCAAAAATTCTTTGGGTGAAAAACAACGAACCCGAAAATTACGCGCGGTGCAGACATATCCTCCTGCCAAAGGATTACATCAGATATATGCTTACGGGCGAGTTTGCTACGGAGGTTTCCGACGCTTCGGGTATGCAGCTTCTGGACGTCCCCAACCGCTGCTGGAGCAAGGAGGTCTGCGACACGCTGGGAATTGATATGTCCCTGCTTGCAAAGGTTTATGAGTCCTGCGAGGTTACGGGAAAGGTAACAAAGTCCGCCGCTGAGCTTACCGGACTTGCAGAGGGTACTGTTGTTGTTGGCGGTGCTGGTGACAATGCCGCTGCCGCTGTGGGCACAGGTGTTGTTGCGGACGGAAAGGCGTTCACAACGATAGGCACGTCGGGGGTTGTTTTTGCACACACATCAAAGGTTTCAATCGACCCCAAGGGACGTGTACATACATGCTGTGCGGCTGTACCCAATTGCTGGCATATTATGGGTGTTACCCAAGGCGCTGGACTGTCTCTCAAATGGTTCAGAGACAACTTCTGTCAGGCTGAAAAGGACACTGCAAAGCTTATGGGTGTAGACGAATACTACCTCATGGACAAGGAGGCGGAGACTGTCCCAATTGGCGCGAACAGGCTTTTGTATCTCCCCTATCTTATGGGCGAGCGAACCCCTCACCTTGACCCCAACGCAAGAGGTATGTTTTTCGGACTTTCCGCTATCCACACCAAAAAGGAAATGCTTCGCGCGGTAATGGAGGGCGTTGCGTACTCGCTCCGCGACTGCGTTGAAATTTGCCGTGAAATGGATATAAACGTTTCGGACATGATGGCCTGCGGCGGCGGCGGAACTTCTCCGCTGTGGAGGCAAATGCTTGCGGACTTGTACAACTGCCCCGTAAAGACGGCTTCCTCCAAGGAGGGACCCGCGCTGGGCGTTGCGATACTTGCGCTTGTGGGCGCGGGAGTTTATAAGACCGTCCCCGAAGCCTGTGAAAAGATCGTTGGTGTTGACAAGGTTCAGCAGCCTGTAGCGGAGAACGTCCCCGTGTACGAAAAATATTTCAGGCTTTATGACGAGATTTATCCTGCGATAAAAGAAAAGTGCGCTAAGCTTGCTGATCTGTAAAAAATTTTTATGAGTACTTTCAGACATAATGTCCGATTTGAAAAAAGAACGGAATATCTTCGGTTTTCATAAATATAAAAT
>CAMWRN010000153.1 GCA_947176675.1 uncultured Clostridia bacterium
CGGCAAAAGCGTTCGCCGTCATCGCTATGATCGGGATAGTTTTGGCGTCGGGGTGCTCCGAAGCACGTATCGCCCTTGTTGCTTCGTAACCGTTCATTATCGGCATCTGTACATCCATAAATATGATGTCAAACTCGCCCGACTCAGAACTTGTAAACCTGTCGAAAGCCTCCTTGCCGTTTTCTTTTACCTCGCAGGTAAGTCCGGGAATTTCGCCCAAAAGCTCGGTAAGTATCTCCGCGTTGATTTCGTTATCTTCGGCAATAAGGATATTCTTGTCTCCAAATGACAACTCGCTTTCTGACGCAGAGCTTCCGTCCATATGCAGCTTTTCGACCGCAAGCTTGAAGTTCGTCAGGAAGAACGGTTTTGGCAAGAATCCGTTTATGCCGGCTTCTAAAGCCTCAGCTTCAATATCGCTCCAGTCGTAGGCGGTAAGTATCATTATTGGAACGTATTCCGGAACAATTTTCCTTATGCGGCGGGCAGTTTCGATGCCGCTGAGTTCGGGCATTTGCCAGTCCAGAAGCACAAGATCGAAATCCGAACCTCTGTCGTGAGACTCTTTCGTCATCTCCACAGCGCTCAAACCGTTTATTGCATAATTAACGGAAACTCCCGTTCCGGTCATCGCGTTTACAACATTTTTGCATACCTCTTCATCATCGTCCACAATGAGAGTACGCGAAACGCCGTGAGTCTTCCAGAAATTCTTGTCTATATCCGTTTCCTGCATACGAAGTTCCAAATCAACAATAAATGTGCTTCCCTCGCCCTGTCTGCTCTCTACGGAGATCGTTCCGCCCATAAGATCAACCAGATTTTTCGTGATAGCCATTCCAAGACCTGTACCCTGAATCTTATTCGTGGTACTGTTTATCTCACGCGTAAACGGAGCAAAAATTACCTTCAGGTATTCCTCGGACATACCCATGCCGTTGTCCTTGACAGTAAAACGCATATGGGCGTAATTTTGCGTGCTTTTCGGCATCTGTTCAATTATCATTTCAATTTTTCCGCCGTCTGGAGTGTACTTCACCGCATTGGACAGCAGGTTTATCATGATCTGTTCTATCCTTAGCCTGTCACCAATAAGGTATTCCTGCTGAATGTCGCGGACAGTGATATCGAAAGTCTGTCTGCGAGCTTTTGCCTGCGGTCTGATGATAGTGGCAAGCTCCTCCACGATTTCCGCAAGGTTTAGCTCGGAGACGTTTATCGAAGTATTTCCGCTTTCGATCTTGCTCATATCCAGAATATCGTTGATAAGTCCAAGCATATGGCGGCTTGAAGCCACGATCTTTTTGGTATGCTCGCGAACCTTGTCAGGCTTGTCGCAGTCTCTTTGAAGCAGTGTGGACAAGCCGACGATAGCGTTCATAGGCGTGCGGATATCGTGGCTCATGTTGCTAAGAAATGTACTTTTTGCCTCGTTTGCTTCCTTTGCAATATTGAGAGCATCTTCCAGAGCTGCCTTATTCCTGTTTTCGGCAGTTCTGTCAGAAAGAACCGCTATCAGCTTACCTGTGCTGTCGATTTCCGTGTAATATATAAATTCGCTGAACCACATATGCTCACCGCTTACGCCATGTATCCTTTCGTTCTCAAAGGAGAGCGGCTTACCGGGTTTGATGTTTTTCATAAGCGATTCGCCTATCTCGTTATCGTGAGAGCAAAGCGTGCTGTTGATCGCAAAAAGATCTTTTTTTACATCCCTTGCGGGGATACCCATGACACGCTCTATATTGGGACTGACGTACTCGACCGTATTGCCGTCGGTGGTAGACATAAGAAACACATCGTCCGTGTTGTTGGAAAGTATGGCAAAAAGCTGTTCGCGGTACTTTATCTCCTGCTCCTTTTCCAGAATACTCTTATAATTCTGGCGCATAATAACCATGAATACAGCAAAAACCACAATACCGATACCGATTAGGAAAAGCAGCATCAGTGAGCTTTTTACGACCTTGCTCGCGTCCTCTACAATTACATCATTTGGAATAACCGAGATCACATACCAGCCGCGGATATTTTCAACCGGAACATAGGTAAAAACGTATTCCTCACCGCGATACTTAAAACGTGCAACGCCTTTCTGCCCGCTGCTGAGTGCGCCTTTAAATGCTTGAAGCTCCTTATCGCTGTTTCCGTCCACGTCGATGATATCGAATATATTGTCAAAGGAACGGCTGCTGTTTCGGTGGCTTGACCGAACGAGTATCTTTCCTTCGCTGTTTGTGATGTGGGAGAAACCCTCACCGTTGAAAAATGTGATAGAGAACTCATTTGACACTGCTGACAGCAGCAGTTCTTCCACGATCACTCCCCTGTTTCCGTCGGCAAAAACGAAGCTTTCATAGCAAGGCAGGACGTTCCGTCCCGAGAAAATACTGATATCCGGCTCGCAGACTCCTCTGTCTCCAAGCGCGGCAAAGCTTTCAAGCTCCGACTTGTCAAATATCATAACCTCATCGCTCGTATTGCTGTAGACGACCCCGCCGTCCAAATTAATAACAAAATAATCGTTTTCCGATTCGCTCAGAAGCGAAAGACGGCTGCTTATCACCTCGCTGTTGTCCGAACTCTCTTTCTCCATAATAAGCCGCAGACTATCGAGCATTTCCGCGTCCTTTGCCGCATAGACATCGAAAGCATGTCCTCCTTGAGCAGTTATTTCGAGAATATCGGTAACAGACTGATTCCATATTGATGTACGAACCGACGATATGTAATACCCGCCTATCGCGGCAATAATCAATATCGACAGAACAACAAATCCCATTGTTTTGAGCTTTCTCGTTCTATCCACAGTAAATCACCCCTTTACACATGTAAAAAAGTCCCCGTCTCCGTGATTATCGGCGGTAATTCGGAATTCACTGATCAAATCATTCCTGCATTGCTTGAATATTTAGCCAGTAATCCATTAAAATTATATCACATTTCACCTTAAAATTCAACCGAAACAATATGAATTTTCTTTTACCTCACAAACAGTCTCTCCAAAAATAGAAAGCGGAATCTACAGTTATACCGTAGATTCCGCTTAAACCGACATTCCATAAATAAGAGCAGCTAAAAACGAACTGCCGCAAAATGCGCCGTCCGCAGTAATACGCTCAGGAAAATCAGACGAGCCGATAAGAGCTTATTCCTCTCTCATCTTTGCGAAACAGTCGCTGCAATATACAGGACGATCCTCTCTCGGTTTAAAAGGAACTCTTGCAGTTCCTCCGCATGAAGCACATGTCGCCTCGAACATTTCTCTTTCAGCCTTTGCGCTGTTCTTTCTCGCATCGCGACAGTTCTTGCATCTCTGAGGCTCGTTTACAAAGC
Organism: uncultured Clostridia bacterium; assembly: GCA_947176675.1. Classification (GTDB taxonomy): domain Bacteria; phylum Bacillota; class Clostridia; order Oscillospirales; family Ruminococcaceae; genus RGIG8773. The sequence continues at coordinate 3,337 of CAMWRN010000153.1, forward strand.
CTTTTTCAGCATAGAATTCCTGCTCGCCGGCTGTAAAAGTAAATTCATTTCCGCATTCCTTGCAAACCAGTGTTTTGTCTTCGTACATTTTGCTTTCCCTCGCTTAAAAAAATTTAGGTCTGAGAACGGATTCGCACCGTCACCTTTGCCTTTTAGTTTAAAAAAGAACAACGCTCTCGACTTTAAGCTACCTGACCATATATTAAATGTCCGTATTGTCGGGGGAAAACAACACCCTGAGCTTTTTCCTCACCCGAAAAACAGCATTATCAACAGATTTAACGGGAATATCCAGTCTTTCCGATATCTCTCTGTAGGAAAGTCCCACCAGATACATTCTGAAAATATCCCATTCACATTTAGAAAGAAGCGACTCTATCTCATCGTAAATGCCAAGCATTTTCTCCTTTTCAAACCATATATTTTCGGGGGACGAAGCGTCCTCCGCATTCTCAGCGAGATTTTCACCTGCGTTTTTTTTCAGCTTCATTGCCGCAGTTTTAATGCCGTTTGTAACGCACACGTCCGCAAACGCCGAAAACTTTGCTCCGCGGCTCGGATCAAAAGAATTCACCGCGTTCAAAAAGGACAAAAAGCCTTCTTGCGCAAGATCCTCAGGCTCTGCATAATCTCTTGCAAAGCCATATGCTCTTTTTCTGACAAGCCGAAGATATCGGGAAATAAGCGTTGAAACAGCGCGTTTTCCGATCGCAGTATTCGACCTGCTGCGGGATATCTCAACAAGCTCGTTATCTTCAAGATCGTCAAGAGAGCAAATCACATCGAATTTTGAACTGTTAAAATCCGAACTTTCCGAACCTGCCGGGCTCATTGACTTCCCACCAATCTCAACGGGCACACGCCCGACAAACCGCATCATACAGTGAACACAATTTTCACTATTATCATTTTACCATTAATTAACGGCTCTTGTCAAGGAAATTTATAAAATTTCCGACATGTTTTGTATACTTTGTGAGTAAAAACAATATTTGTCAAACGTATTTGGTAATTTTAACAAGCAGAAAATTTAGGCAATGACAAAGACAGACTATCCGTGTTAAACGGACGATCTGTCTTTTGAAACGCCATAAAATGTCAAGAATCCGCTTGTACAGCCATATTTATCATTGCGCATACTTTGACCTGCCCTCGCTGAAAATGTCGCCGCCTTGGCAGTCATCCGCCACAGTCACAGGAAATTTTTCAACGAACAGTCTTTTCACCGATTCACAGCCCAAGTCCTCAAAAGCCACAACCTCGCAACTTTTCACACAGCTTGCTGCAAGCGCGCCAGCACCTCCTATTGCGCAGAAATATGCCGCCCCGTTGCGAACCACAGCCTTTCGGACTTCCTCATTCCGCTCGCCCTTGCCTATCATGGCGCAGAGTCCCAAATCAAGAAGCCTCGGAGCAAACCTGTCCATTCGCCCCGAAGTGGTCGGACCGCATGAACCGATAGGTTTTCCCTCGGGAGCAGGAGTCGGTCCCGCATAATAAATGACTGCCCCGTCAATGTCCACGGGAAGCTTTTCGCCGTTATTCAGCATGGATTCAAATCGCTTATGAGCCGCGTCACGAGCAGTGTATATGTACCCCGACAGCAAAACCTTGTCCCCGGCGCGGAGCTTAGGGCAAAAGCCCCGCAGCTCGGAGACGTTTATTTCATATATCTCAGCCATAAGTTACATATCCGCATACGAACTGCTGTCTGCGTTAAGGTCAGCCTCCGCTTCCGCTTCCGCCGCCTTTGTAAGACTTTCAAGCTCGCTCATGTCAAAACCTGCGAAAGCGGGCTTAGCAGGTTTAACAGGCTGCTTGGGAACAGAATTTTGAACGGGAACAGCCTCAGGAACTGATTCAGGAGCTGACTCCTGAACAGACTCGGAAGCAGGCGCAGGTGCGGAAGCCGCAGCCTTAGGCGCGGGATTCGGGGCGGGGGCAGGCTTAGCAGCCGCCGCGGCTTTTCCTTTTCTCAAAGAATTCTGAGCGTCATCGATCTGAGCCTTAGCGTCTTTGAGTCTTGCAAGACTCTCATCGGAGAACATTTCAAGAACTTCTCTGAGCTTGATAACATTTTCATCGATCTCTGCGATCTCTTCCTCAACTTCCCGTCTGATCTTATCTGCCGCCGCACGCATTTCGGAGCTTCTGTCCTCTGCGTCAGAGAGAATTCTGGATGCCTTTTCATCGGCATTCTTAACGATAGTTGAAGCCTTTCCGTTAGCATCGTCAACGACTTGATTGGCGAGCTTCTTAGCGTCCTCGTCCATCTTGCGGGCATTTTCCTTAGCCTGTGTAACAATAGTGTTAGCAGTCTTCTGAGCCTCGATAAATACGTTGCTCAGGTCGAGAGCACTGTTGTCTCCGTCCGCCGCAGGAGCGGAAGCAGCCTTATTCTTAGCCTCCTGAAGCTGATCCTCCAACTCTGAGATATGCGCTCTGCACTCTTCTATTTCCTTGTCCTTTTCTGCAAGCTCGTCTTCCATTGATTTCATCTGAAGCTTGAGTGAGTCGTTATTTGTCTGGAGTTCAGTGATCTTGGACTTATCCGCTGCGAGAAGCTCTTCATACTTTTCGCTGCTTTCCCCTCCTCCGCCGGAGCTTTCGAGAAGAGCTTTCTTCTCGTCCAGTTCGGCTTCAAGAGCGTAAATTTTCGAGTTCAGTTCATCGACGTAAGCAAGAACGTCCTTTTTATCAAAGCCTCCGACTCTTACTGTTTTGAGAAAACCGGTTCCATCCATTGTGAATACCTCCAATTATCAGTTCTAACTTCGGGCGCGCCGCAAAAGCACACCTGAATACATTGAAATTATACCATAT
>CAMWRN010000154.1 GCA_947176675.1 uncultured Clostridia bacterium
CTATTTTTCCAAGGAATCAAGGAAGTCCCGTGAGGAATCCTATAAATATGCAAAGGTTTTTTATGTTTTGGGATATTCAGGTGAATTGAAGTCAAACGGTGAATTATGCATTCGGTCGGATAAATTGAAAGAGCAATGCAAGGCTCTGAAAATTACAAATATTGGCGCATTTCTGAACAAGCTTGGCAATTACGGGATCATAGCCGATGGACTTGTAAACGGCAAAATAAAAGGCAGTACCGACATAATTATTTCATATCCCGATAATAAGAATGTGATAACAGCATTATACATTTTGGCTGTAAAATCAAACAATACAGACAGGTTCAAGGATTTTTGCAGGCTGAATTACAAATTGCTTGAAAGCGATTGGAATACAATAAAATACGGCAGCGGCGTTGACTATGTTTCCGATATTTTTCATTCGGAACAGGACAGAGAAACGGCTCAATTAATACATGATGAACTGTTGAAACGAAACTACTGTTATAATTTCCAAGACTGGAATGAGGGTCCTCAAATTCGTTATTATAAAAAAGAAAGTGCCCGAAACAGGAACACAAATGCAAGCTTTTGGCTTACAAGCATGGATACTGAATTCAGGCTTTATTTTCGGATCAAAAATATGGATAAGGTTCTTGAGTACATTAATAAATGTCCCGAAAATGTTATAAACAATTTTTTAGTAAGCGACAACGGATGCGCCAACCGAATTGCAGGAACCTGTGTCTCCGGGATTTCTTATCAGCTCAGCGGCAGTACTGTATGGAGATGCGGCTGCTGCAATCCGAATTTTCAGGTAACTCCGAACACACGGGATTATTTATATTACATTAATGCTGTGGAAATGTCAGACAATAAAAAGAAGTAATTCAAAAGAGAACAATATTTTATTGATGTTAAGTATATTACACACTATTCCCTAATGTAAGGATCAACAGCAAAAATAATAAATCTTCTTTTTGTAAAAATTTTATTTGAATTGTCAGTATTATACGATGTTAATATGCAAAAAGAGTCTGAATAAAAACCGTACAAATGCCAATAATAACCACAAATAAGATAATAAAAGTAATTTGTACGAAAACAAGAAATCACAGATTGGACAAAAGAGAAATGGACCTTATAAAGCTGCTAATGGCAAAGTAGAAAAGCATGGGTGACATTCAGGCAAAACTGAAAAAATTTTTCGCGGTAACAATCAAGCAAAAAATTATGAAAAATATTATTTATATTTCTTATTTTCACTTGCTGTTAGAATGTCTATGAGAACAAGTTCTGAAATAAGAGAGACGTTTTATTCAAAAACTCCAAGCAAGCTATTGAAGTACAGACCGATCAGTGGTATAATAACAGAAAAAACCATTGCGGAAGGATATGATTTTTATGAGTATTGACCCCAAAAAGCTTCTTGAAAAGGCGTTTTTCTTTAATGATAAGGTGGTGCAGAACCGCAGAGAGCTGCATCGGAATGCCGAAACAGGATTTGACATTCCTATTACACTTGAATTTGTGCGCAATGAACTCGACAAGGCAGGAATAAAGTGGGATAACTGTGGCAGATCAGGTATCATAGCTGTTGTAGGTGGAAAAAGATCCGGAAAGACGTTCATGCTCCGTGCGGATATGGACGGACTGCCTGTTAAGGAGGAATCCGGAGAGACATTTTCATCGTCAAACGGCAATATGCACGCCTGCGGTCACGATATGCACACTGCTATGCTGATAGGGGCTGCCCGTTTGTTAAAGGAATATGAAAATGAGATAAATGGAACGGTCAAGCTGATGTTCCAGCCTGCAGAGGAACTGTTTGAAGGTTCTGAGGATATGATACAAGCGGGACTTCTTGAAAATCCTCATGTTGATGCTGCCTTGATGATACACGTTGTATCACCGATTTCCCTTGAAACCGGCACAGTGGTAGTATCCGCTCCCGGAATAAGCGCTCCCGGAGCGGATTATTTTACCATTGACATTCAAGGCAAAGGCTGCCACGGTTCTATGCCAAACACAGGCGTTGACCCTATCACCGCCGCTGCCCGCATTATTACGGGATTACAGGAAATTTCCGCCAGAGAACTGGCTATGGGGGAAAAAGCGGTCATCACCGTAGGTTCGGTCAAGGCGGGCAATGCTGCTAATGTTATCCCCGATACGGCGCAGCTAAAGGGCAGTATACGCACTTTTGACGACAATGTGCGCAACTTTGTTATAAAGCGAATAGAAGAGATATCATCGGGTATCGCATCGGCATTCCGCTGTACCGCAAAAACCTGTCTTGATGGGGGCTGTCCCTCTTTATTGAATGACAAAGCGTTGTCCGAATGCGTAGAAAAATATGCTTCAGAGCTGTTGGGAAAAGAAAAAGCCCTATCTGCGGCGGCAATGGGAGGTTCCGGAGCTTCAGGTTCGGAAGATTTTGCCTTTGTAAGCAGACAAGTTCCGTCGATCATGCTTGCGCTTGCGGCAGGGCATCCGAAAGACGGCTTTTGTTATCCCCAGCACCACCCTATGGTAAGGTTTGACGAAGAAGCTTTGCCCACGGGATGCGCTGTTTATGCTTATACGGCTATGCGATGGCTGGAAGAAAACTGATTATACTGATCTCAAATTATTCTTCCTTTTTATCCTTGCCACTGTTTTTATACACATTATATTCGATTTCACACTGCTGACTGCAAATGCTGTACTATATTTCATACAATTTTTGCAAATACAGATAGGATTATCGCTGTTCGTCAGCAATCGCTCCTTTATTTCTTGACATCTTCCTCGTTTGAGACAGTCTGCGATTCGCAATTTTTCTCCTGTGCATCACTTTCGGCAAGCTCTTTTCCCAAAAGCGCAGGAAGCTCCATTCCGGCCTGCTTGAACACCTCGTTCAGCGGCGGAACCGCTTTCATCATGCCCGCGATAAAATCGGCTGTAGCTGTGTTTCCGTCGCCGCTTTTGCCGCCGTCCCAGACGGTGACCTTGTCGATCTTGATATTCTTGATAGCATCTACCTGGATACGCATAAGCTCTTCAAGCTTGTCGGCAACCACCATTTTAACGGCAGAATCCGCATCGCCCGCCGCTTCGATGAGGGAACGCATACCCTCGGCCTGCTTCTGAAGAATTTCCTGTGCGCCGCGCGCTTCCGCTTCCATTTTCGCGTTAAGCGCGTCCGCCTCGCCTCGTGCCTTTAGGCGAAGAACCTCTGCCTCCGCTTCTGCCGCGATCTCGGCTTTTTCCTTTTCGATTTGTGCCTTTACGATAATATCTGCTTTCTGAGTAGCCATTTCAACCTCGGCACGCTTTTCCTCTGCTTCGCGCTGAGCAGCGTAAGCTTCTTCCTTAGCCTTTGCAGCCTGAACCGCTTCCGCTGAAATAGCTATCTTAAGCGCCTCAGCTTCCTTTTCGCGGCGGTTTGCTTCGGACTGCGCAACGGAAACCTTGGCGTTGTTTTCACCCTCGATAGCCGCCGCGTTTGCAGCTGCCACCTGAATACGCTGTTCCTTCAAAGCGTTAGCCTGACCGATCTCACCGTCTCTGCTTGTTTGAGCGACAGCGATCTTAGCATCGTTTGCAGCCTTTGCGTCTGCCTCGGCTTCCTTCTGACGGCGAACAGCTTCGGACTGTGCAACAGCAATTTTAGCGTCGTTTTCACCCTCGATAGCGCTTGCGTTCGCCGCAGCAACCTGAATACGCTGATCTCTGCGAGCGTTCGCCTCACCGATAGCACCGTCTCTGTCCTTTTCGGCAACGCTTTTCTTTGCATCGTTTATAGCCTTTGCGGCAGCCTCTTTACCAAGAGCGTCGATATAACCCGACTCGTCGTTGATATCGGTAACGTTTACGTTGATAAGCCGCAAACCGATTTTTTTCAGTTCTATCTCAACATTGTTGGACACTGCCACAAGGAATTTGTCACGGTCTGTATTGATCTCCTCGATCTCCATTGTTGCGATAACAAGACGAAGCTGACCGAAAATAATATCCTTGGCAAGCTCCTGAATTTCCATCATTTTTAGTCCCAGCAAACGCTCAGCGGCGTTCTGCATGATCCCCGGTTCGGTGGAGATACCTACCGTAAAACGGGACGGAACGTCCACACGAATATTCTGCTTGGAAAGCGCATTTTTCAAGTCTACGTTAATAGAAATAGGAGTCAGATCCAGATACTGGAACGACTGGATTATCGGCACGATAAACGCCGCGCCGCCGTGGATACACTTTGCGCTTTTAGCCTGACCGTTCTTGTCGGTGCCGACCTTACCGTAAATTACCATAATTTTGTCCGAGGGACACTTTCTGTACCGCGACAGGATTGCCGCTACCGCAGCGAAAATTACCACCGCAATGACGCACACAGCGATCAAGGTTTCAGGATTTCCCATATTTCATAACCTCCAATATAAAATTTTATGTAAAAAAATTATGACCGTTTTTTCTTTCTGTGCACTTTTTTTATGCACTTCGCCCTCTCAATCTTATTTTCCAGAACATCAAAAATAATTCCGGCAAATAAATCTATCCCGTCGAAAATAACGTCTATCAACATTTCCATAACATCACTGCCTTTCAACAACCAGCGTTTCCCCGTTAAGATCCGTTACCCTTACAGAGGTGCCTGTTTTAAGCATTTCCCTTTCGTTCGACACCGCGCTGCACTCCATAAAACGTCCCTGCAAAGTAAGCGTTACCTTTCCCTCACCCTCTCCTGACGGAGGTATTGGTATGTACACTGTGGCGCTTTCACCTATTGCGTTCCTAAAATCTATAGTACCGTTTTCGGTAAGCTTTTTGCTGATCTGCACCAGCTTTGCAATGCCGTACATTGCGAAAAATCCCGCCACAAGTCCCAGAGGGATAGCTCCCGCGCCCGGCAGACCGCTGCTCAGCGCGGCGATCGACACCCAGCCGGCCACCGCCAGAAAAGCCACTATCCCCTGCACCGTAAAGAGCTGCAGGGACGAATACGAACCATGAACGTTTACTTCCGAACCGTCCGGAACATCTGCCGACAAGTCGCTGATGTCTCCCACGTCACCGATATCGCCAAAATCCGCACTGCTTATGTCTCCCATATCAATACCGCTCGTATCGCTGAGGTTTACATCGGAGTCTCCTCCGAAACCCGAAACTGAAAGAATAGTTTGCAAAAGCAGCAGCAGCGTTGACGGCACAGCAATACAGTAAAGCACCTGCACAAGCGTTGATAAGCTTTCCCACCATTCGGTCATAAGTTCCCCCCCTTTTGATGTAAATATTATTTACTATATTATAACCTTATAATATAGTTTTGTCAAGTAGTTTTTTAATAAAAATAAACAGAAAAAGCAAATACGGCATAGTTATCCATGCATAAAAGCAACAAAGCGTTTCAGCCAGCGTTTCTTTCAAAAGTTCAATCATGGTTACACTCGCTCCCCGATATGTTTACCCTTAGGTAAATTTAATTTACTTAAAGTATATCACAGCATTTTACGTTTGTCAACACCTGCACGAGATTTTTTGCGAGGCAACCGCGATAAATCGTCACGCTGCACCAAATCAACGCGTTTTCAGGTCAGTGCGGATGTTTTGAAAAAAATTTAATTTTCCTATTGCAATTGCGGGAAAAGTGTGATACAATAATGTAAATGCAATTTACTTTAAGTGAAAGGAGAAGCTCTATGACTCCCGAGGAACGCGGAAAGCGTATCAAAGAAGCACGTATCTCAAAAAAAATGACCCAGAGCGAGGTCGTGGGAACTTTTATCACGCGAAATATGCTGAGTCAAATCGAAAGCGGAGCTGCCGCACCGTCGCTGAAAACGCTTGAATATCTTGCTTCAGTGCTGGATATACCAATCTCCTCTCTGCTGCCGCAGGGTGAAAACGACGAGGACGGAACTCTCCGCTCAGACGCGGAGACGCTGATAAATTCCAAAAAGCTGTACTGTGAAGAACGCTACCGCGAAGCCGCCGCCGCTCTCCAGTCGGTAGACCGATGCAGTCCGCTTTACGATGAAGTTACTGCCGTCAAAGCGCGCTGCTGTCTGAGTCTTGCAGAGCAGCTTGCGGACGAAAACACTCCCAAAGCCGCCGAGTACGCTAAGGAAGCCGCCGCTCTTGCCGAGATCGGTTTTTATGCTAACAGCGTAATCAAAACGGAAGC
>CAMWRN010000155.1 GCA_947176675.1 uncultured Clostridia bacterium
TATAATTACTGTATATCAAGAATTTGTCCGAACAGGAAAAGAGGTTAAAATGCAGTATCGTTTCAGGCTTTTGGTTATTTCGTTTATCGCTGTTCTTTCGCTCTGCGCGGCAGGCTGCCGTCAGGTCTCGGAGGACTCTTCCGATTTGTCCTTAACTCCGGTGGTAATTCCTGCCTCGGAAGAAGAAATTTTCCAATCGGAGGTGTCGGAAACGATTGAAACAAAAACGGAAACAGAAATTCCGGCAGAAACCGATACGGAAATAGTCACTGAAACCTCAGCGGTTTCGGAAACAAAAACCGCAAATGCGGAAACAGCAGAAAAAACGACCGAGATTTCGGAAACGGAATCGGAAACACAAGCGCAAACAGCGCAGGTAAGCCAAACTTCTGTGCTGACGCTGCAATATGAAAGTCCCTCGGAAATAATGATAAGCAAAACGGAAATGGCGTTAAAAGAAGAAACACAAACCGTTTCCGAGTCACAGACGCTTCGTGAAAAGCAGGAAAAGAACAGTTATTCCGCACTTAATTTCGATGAACAAAAGGGATTCTGGATAACATACTTGGAATATGCTTCCATACTTCGCAACAAATCGGAAAAGTCTTTCAGAAGTTCTATATGCAAATATTTTGACAATATTTCCGATCTGGGATTCAACACGGTTTATGTTCAGGTACGTGCTTTCGGGGACGCTTACTACGACTCTGAGCTGTTCCCCTCGGGAGAACAGTTTGACGGAACGATCGGTACTGCGAACTGTTTTGACGCGCTTCAGGTCATGATAGAATGTGCCCATGAGCGGGGAATTTCCGTTCATGCATGGATAAATCCCATGCGGACGATGACAACCTCTCAGATCGAAAAGCTGGACGACAGCTATACTATTAAAAAATGGTACAACAGCAAACGCGGCGACTATATAGTCAAGTCGGGGGACAGGTGGTACCTCAATCCTGCCTATGACGAAGTTACCGACCTGATCGCTGCGGGAATAACGGAAATTGCGGCGAACTACAAAGTGGACGGTATCCAAATCGACGACTATTTCTACCCCACCACAGGTAAAAGCTTTGACAGTACAGCTTATTCGGCAATGGGAAAAGGTACGTCACTTTCCGACTGGCGTATCGCAAACGTGAACAAAATGGTAAAAAAGCTTTACAGGGCAGTACATTCCGCAAACGACACAGTAGTTTTCGGAATTTCACCGCAAGGCAGCGTGGAAAATAACTACGGCGAGCTTTACGCTGATGTGCGGAAATGGTGTTCCGAAAACGGCTACTGCGACTATATCCTGCCGCAGGTCTATTTCGGATTTGATAACGCTGCGCTTCCCTATGCGGACGTGATCGCGCTCTGGAACAGCATGGTTGAAAACTCCGACGTGAAGCTTGTTATAGGTCTTGCCGCCTATAAAATAGGCGCGGAGGACGGTTACGCAGGCAGCGGAAAACGTGAATGGCTGGAAAACAGCGATATACTGGTGCGTCAGATGAAGCTTGCGGAGGCTCTGGGAAATTACGGCGGCGTCGCACTGTACCGGTATGATTCGGTTTTTAACCCGACGGCTGACGTTGCAGCGCAGGTATCAAAGGAAATAAAAAATATAGAAAAATAAATCAGCAAGACACCTTAAAGTAGAACGAAACAAATCTGAAGAAAGGGAAATGAGATGAAAAGAAAAAAAGAAAAAATTCCCGTCTTGAAGAAATTCGCGGGTTTTATAACGGCATTTTCCGTTTGTGCGCAGCTTTTGTCGGGTTTTGGCGGAATTTCCGTTTCCGCTGAGGACAGCCCTGATGATATGGGAAATATCACCGTGATCGCTCCCCAGCCGGATATCGGAAGAGACGAGACTCTGCCTACTTTTGAAGAACCGGAGGCAGCTCCCATGTATAGCTTTCCCGAAAATATGCGCGGAGTTTACGTTACTCCTACTGTGGACTTTGCCGTGCCGAACGAAAGCGGCGAACCGCTTACCGAGGAACAGATATCCGCAAGCGTTTCGGAAATGCTGGACACCGCAGAGAAAAACAATCTGAATTCTATTATAGTAATGACAGACCGAAAGGGCGAGACTTTCTACAGCGCGGATATAAACGAGACTGTTGAACGTCCGCTTGTGGATTATGCGGTTGAAGCAGCTAAGGAGCGCGGATTTTACGTCTATCTGAATTTCAGTCTGGACTGCGTTCTGGACGGTCTCAAAGATGACGATCTGCGTTCGAGGATCGACAGGCTTGCCATAACCGTCCACAGCTTTACGGTGAAGTATCCCGTTGACGGGATCATTCTGGACGGCTATTATTCCTCAAAGGATAATACATCTCTTGAAGATTATGTCAAATACGGTTCGGGAATAGGTTACGACAACTGGCTTCCCGACAACGGAGCGTACATATTCAGCCTTGCGGCGGACGCTGTGAGACGTACCAACAACACCGTTCCCGTTGGTATATCCCTTAATGATGTGTGGGCTAATTACACCACTGCGGAAAACGGTTCGGAGACTTCCGTGGATTTTGAAGCCCTCACCGACGGTTACGCTGATACGGTCAGTTATATCCAAAACGGCTGCGCGGATTTTATCATGCTCAAAGCGAAGGGGTCGCTCAGCGACAGTTCACTGCCCTTTAAAGAGATAGTCGGCTGGTGGAACAGGTACGCCGAAGAAGCGGATATACCTCTTTACGTACACCACATGAACCAGCGTATCTGCACAGACGCGGAGGGCTGGAGTTCTCCCGACGAACTTGTAAAACAGGTCATTGCGGCTTCCGATTACAATTCCTACGGCGGAAGCGCATTCCACTCCCTGTCGTCTCTTGACAAGGACGTTATGCAGTCTACAAGCGCACTTCTGAAGCACTACGACAATGAGATAGATGTGGAGGGGCTGAACAGCGAGCTTGAAATGACCCTGCCTACCCAAACCACATTTAAAACGGAAGAACCTACCGTTATTTTTGCAGGTTCTTTCGACCCGAATTTCCCAGTTTATTATCAGGGAAAAGAAATCAAACTGAATGAAGCGGGACGTTTCTATTTTACCGAAGAGCTTGATGTGGGTCTGAACACGTTTAAATTCCAGAATAAAGCAAAAGTGATCACCTATAAGATAACCCGAACGGTGAACGTTCTGAAAAGCGTTTCCCCGACGGACGAGACCATGCGTGTCGAGGAACAGTCCACAATTACTCTCAGCGCTATAGCGTACAGAGGTTCAACAGTATCGGCTTCGGTAAATGGAAAAAGTGTTACTCTTAAAGAAGTTGAAGGACAGCTTGACGAGCTTGACCCCAACTCCAACTACACTAAATACGTCGGCTATTACACCGCTCCCGCAGGAAAGCGGGGAGAGGACATAAATCTCGGAAATATCGAGTTTTACGGCACTTATCCCACAAAATCCGGAAACATAAACGAATCCAGAACAGGCGCGAAAATTATTGTCAACGCGCTTGCGGAGGTCGCAAACGACTACAGCGGAAGTCTGCTGGAGGTCAAAAACGACAACACCATGGTGTACGACTATAGGACTACGGGAACAAGTCCCACGCCCAACTGCGCAAGACTTCCCGCGGGAACTCTGGACTATATCGTGAAAACCGTTACCTACAGCGGTACGGACTACTACCTGACAAATTCGGGAAAACGTATCAGAACAAGCGCGGTCAATGTGCTTGAAAACCGTCCCCTCGGCAGCAATCCCATGTCTGTGGCAGCCGCCGGCAAGGACGGTACGGATACTGTCATCAAGCTGAAAACCGCGGTCAAAGTTCCGTTCTCGCTGACTTATGACAACCAGTCCTACAGTGACGGCGGAAACGGCGGGTACTATGTTTCCGCGTTCGATGCAGGGTCGATAACTCTTACCTTCGACTATGTAACAAGCGTTTCGGCAGGGGACATTTCGTTCCCCGACAGCGCGGTGTTCACAACGGGCACATGGAACGTTTCTACATCGGGGGACATGACCAAAACAAGGCTTACTCTCAAGCTTCGTCAGGCAGGCGTTTTCGGGGGAATTACTTCCACATACGACAGCGAGGGAAATCTCGTTCTGCGCTTTAACGGCTGCCGAAACAGTTTGAGCGGTGCGACTATCGTAATCGATCCGGGACACGGCTATACGGGCGCGTCCGCGTTTGATCCGGGAGCTATCGGTCATATTAAGGAACAAGAGGCAAATCTTGCCATTGCCAAGTACGTTGAGCAAATACTCGCTGACGAGGGTGCGAACGTTATCCGTCTGAAAACCGAAAGTCAGACTTATGTCACGGAGCAGCGTGCTTCGGACGCAAGACAGTATAATCCGGATATGTTTGTGTCCATACACTGCAACTCGGCGGGAGAGTCTGCAAAGGGCGGCGAAGCCTATTACTTTACGCCGTTTTCGCAGCCGCTCGCGAAATATATTTCCGAGTCGCTGGGTGAGGTCCTCACGCAGGTACACGGCTCGTCAAGCGGAACAAACCGCGGCGAGAAATACAATTATTTCTTTGTTACTCAGCAGCAGGATTTTCCCTCTGTTCTGGTGGAAACCGCTTTCGTTACCAATTACAGTGAGGCTATGGCTCTTGCCGACCCCTCGTACCAAAAGAAGTTTGCTTCGGCAATTGTAAGCGGTATGAAGAAATATTTTGCGCGGACTAACTATTCCTGTTTCGGTGATGGAAGCGCGTCTTGGAACGATATAGGCGGAACAGCTTCTGACGACGGAAATACGTCCGACAGCGTTTCGGATACATTCACAGCTGATGCGTTCATTCCGGGCGACAGCAAGGAAAAATTTACAGAATAAGAAAACAAAAACAAAGTCTGTTTACACGTATTTGCGGAGACAGACTTTGTTCTTTTTAATTATTTTCCAATGCGAAAAAAGTTCAAAATTTCTCACAAAAATACTGTAGAATTATTGTGCAGAATGGCATATACTTAGACTTGCTGCCGTTGCAGATCTTTTTAAAACGGCAAATTTTACGAAAGCGGGTAGGCTGTCATGGCTGCTTCAAAGGATCTAACGAAAGGAAAACCCATGACCCTGATCTTGGGTTTCGGAATCCCTCTTTTATTCGGGTTTTTATTTCAGCAACTCTACAATGTAGCGGACACCGCTATAGTTGGACGTTTTCTCGGATACAAGGCTCTTGCCGCGGTGGGAAGTACGGGATCGGTAAATTTTCTTGTCATCGGCTTTGTTATGGGAGTCTGCAACGGATTTTCCATTCCCGTTGCCCAGATGTTCGGAGCGGGGGACTTCAAGCAGCTCCGCCGATACGTTACCAATGCTCTTTGGCTTTGTATTTTTCTTGCGGCAATAATTACGGCTGTAACGCTGATTTTCTGTACGGAAATTCTGCAATTTACAAACACCCCCGATGACATTTTCGACAGGGCGCGTACTTATATTTTTACGATCTTCGCCGGAATTCCCGCGTATTTTCTTTACAATATGACCGCAGGAATACTTCGTTCCCTTGGCGACAGCAAAACGCCTGTAAGCTGGCTTGTTATTGCTTCGGTCGTGAATATCGTGCTTGATATCGTGTTTATTTTTTGTTTTAAAATGGACGTTTTCGGAGCGGCTCTTGCAACAGTTATTGCCCAGTTTGTATCGGGCTTCGGATGCCTGTGGCGGGTCTGCAAAAGCTATGCTATTCTGAAAATGGACAAAGATGACTGGATATTCAGCACAAAGCACATCGGCAGACTTTTCCTTATGGGACTTCCAATGGGACTCCAGTATTCCATAACCGCAATCGGAAGCGTAATGCTTCAGACGGCGGTAAACGAGCTCGGAACTATCTATGTAACAGCTGTAACGGCGGCGAACAAGCTGTCCATGTTTGTGTGCTGTCCTTTTGACGCAATGGGTTCGACAATGGCGACATATGCGGGACAAAATGTAGGTTCGCAGAAATGGGAACGTCTCAACAAGGGATTGGGAGCTTGCGTTATTCTCGGTGCGGTTTATGCCGCATCTGCGTTTTTGTTCCTTTTCTTTGCGGGAAACAATCTTGCAATGATCTTCCTGGACGAGGAAAGCAAGCATCTTATTCCGCTTGTAAAGCAGTTCCTGACCATACTTTCGGCATTTTATTTCCCGTTGGCTCTGGTAAATATCG
>CAMWRN010000156.1 GCA_947176675.1 uncultured Clostridia bacterium
GTTTAAAGTCTGAAATTGACGATATAAAATTATCTCAAAATTCTATATCAAACCTTGCAGTGCAAATTGCTCACCCCAATAATTTTCTGATTTACGATGACATTGGGAATCCCTCGGTCATGGTTGCAATTCCAAAATTTTATTTGGACGAAGTTATAGATGGCGCAAGTCACACTGTTCATCCTGCATTTATTATTAACGGAATTGAGCAAGACCTTATCTATATATCAAAATATCAGAACATTGTTGAAAACGAACGAGCATACAGTCTGCCTATGAAAAACCCAAAGACAAATGTTACGCTTGACCAAGCGTGGAATTACTGCAAAAACAAAGGCGCTGGCTGGCATTTAATGACTAATGCCGAATGGGCGGCTATTGCGCTTTGGTGCAAGAAAAACGGTACTCAGCCTAAAGGAAATAATAACTACGGAAAGGATATTTCCGAAGGTAATATGCCGCAAAAAGCAATTTCCGCAACATACGGCAATGATAAAAAAATCTATACAACTTTGACCGGCAGCGGCTCTGCATCGTGGTATCATGATGGAACCGAAGCGGGGATTGCTGACCTAAACGGCAACATTTGGGAGCTTTTGAACGGAGCAAAGATTGTTGACGGCGAGATCAGGATATTTGCAAATAATGACGCCGCTGATTGGAATAATTCAGAATGGAAAGCTATTTTGCCCAATGGTAATCTTGTTGATCCGGGAACTGAAAATACATTGAAATATACCGTAAATACGTCAGGAAGATTTACATCGGTTTCAACCGAACCTGAAGCGTATACAAATGGAATTGAATTAATGGAATCGCTTGCTTTAATTGCAAATAAAAATTCCGAAGCAGACGATTACAGCGGCAATATAGGCTCGCTCAATCTTTCAGACGAAAGAATACTGCGTCAAGGCGGAAGCTATGCAAACGGTAAAAATGCAGGCTTGTTTGTACTTGGACTCTCGGATGCACCAACATATACCAGTTCAAATGTAGGTTTCCGTTCAGCTTATTACAATCCGTCCGAAAAAACAACAGCATAATAAATTTTTAATTATAAGCGCTAAAGATAATTTCTTCAGCGCTTATTTATTAAAAATCCACCAACACTCAACATGGAATTCTTTATTTTGAATATCATTAATTTCAGGATCAAACAGAACAGTTTCAATAATTTCACTCATCAAAAAAACGATGCTCCAGCATAAGACAAAGGCAGTGGTACACAGGCAGATGCAGTTCCTGTATCCGATATGTTTCGGTATCGGGAACACTGATACATACGTCGCTAAGTTCTTTAAGCCTGCTGTGTTTCTGACCTGTAAGTCCTATTACTTTCATTCCCTTTGCCTTTGCGGTTACTGACGCATAAAGAATATTTTTACTGTTTCCGCTGGTGGAAATACCGAAAAAAACATCATTTTCCGTTCCATAACCGTTTACCTGCTGAGAAAAACAAAGAAGCGGTTCACAATCGTTCATATAAGCCGTTGAAAGAGCGGGATGCCCGTCAAGTGCAATAGCAGGCAGGGTTCCTTGCAAATTTTTCGCTAAAACCTCACCCATTTCAAGGTCTGCCTCAATCAGTTTCTCGCTATATTCAGGTGAAACATCCCTAGGAAGCTTAAATCCTTTCATAAGTTCTCCGACAATATGCTCTGCATCTGCCGCGCTTCCTCCGTTTCCTGCCGCCAAAAGCTTTCCTCCGTTTAAATAACATTCTTCAAGCACCCGATATGCAGCCTCAATATCGTCACGGCATACTAAAAGAGAAGGATATCTGTCAATTAAAATATTTAATTCTTTTTCTATTGATCCATTCATGATTATACTCCCAAAATTTTATTGACCGCATCTGCTAAAGTAATTTTTTCGTTCAGCTGTATAGTTTGGCAGCCAGCAGCTATTCCTGCCTTTATATCGTTGTCACTGTCTCCGATGATCCAGGAATTGGACAAATCAATATTAAAATCCTTTGCCGCAGCAAGCAGCATTCCGGGCTGAGGTTTCCGACAGTCACAGCGTATCTTCAATTCTGAAACTTCACCAGGAAATCCACGGTCAGGGTGGTGAGGACAAAAATATATAGCATCGACATATGCCCCCTTTTCTCCAAGCAGGGTTTCCATTTTACAGTGAATTTCATGAAGTTCCGAAAGCGTTACCTCACCGCGGGCAATTACGGGCTGATTTGTTACAACAATGACAAGATAACCTGATTGGTTGATATGGTGAATTGCCGCTGCCGCATCAGACATAAGTTCAAATTCGTCTATATGTCTCAAAAATCCCACATAACAATTTATTGTTCCATCTCTGTCCAAAAAAACAGCGCGCTGTGGGTTTTTAAGATTTTTTGCATGAATTTTACCTGAAAGAAGATCATCACAAACAATCTTATACCTATCGGGAGTCCCCATATCCTTAACATATTCGGGACTGTTGTAACAAAACATCTTGCCCGTACCTGCCAAAGGCTTCAGAAGCTGACGATCCAAATCAACCTTAGAGCTTTCCGGAATTGTATTCAGAATTTCGGGAGAAACAACGTGCAGTCCCGCATTAGTGCAGTTATGATAATACCGCGGACGCTTGTCTTCTTTCGACAACCATTTTGTAACCGCACCATTTTCATCGGTTATCAGTAAACCGCTGTCATATGGATGATCGTTAGGGTGAGAAAACAATGTAACAAGTCCGCCATGTTGTCTGTGGAACTCAATAAAGCGATTAAAATCAATATCAAAAACCACATCTGCATTAATCAACAGAAAATCCTCCGTCAGCTTTTCTTTAAGCTTAAAGAGTGCTCCTGCGTTCCCGAGCGGCTCAGTTTCAATATAGTAATCAATATATACCCCGAACGGCTTTCCCGTAGCAGGAGAAATCCCACTGCCGTCACCGAAATAGTCGATAATACACTGTCCGAGATGACCAACCGTAAAAATAAAATCTGTAAATCCCTGCTCTCTTAAACAGTCAACTTCATGCTCCAACACCGGCTTTCCTTGGATAGGAAGCATAGGCTTAGGAATGTCTGAAACGACCGATGATATGCGTGTTCCTTTCCCGCCTGCCATGAAAACAACTTTCACTTTATTCACCCATTTCTAAAATATCAGTAAAACCGCATATAACTGCGTATTATTAGATTTCTTTCATAGCTTTAAACAAATACCGAAAATCAAAAGCTTTTAAAACAAAAAAAGCATTTTCCCGTGTTTCCTTGATACAATACGGAACCAGAACATTAGTAACGATCTGCGTAATCAGAGATGCTGCCGCCGCACCGCTAATCCCCCAAGCAGGAATTAACAAAAGGTTTAAAACAATATTTGCAGCAGCACCAGCTGTCGCATAATACTTTTCGTATTTTTGTTTTCCCTCACACACCGACCATATGTTGCGTGCAACTCCCAAATAAGAAAAACAAGTATACCATGTAATGATACGTAATGGAGCCGCTGAACCGGCAAATTTGTTTCCGTAAAGAATATTTATTATTACGGGCGCAAATAAACTGAATACAACAGAAACCGTTATGCTAAGCCATATAATCAAAGAATAAAGTTGAATTATACGTTCATTGTAAAGTTTTTTATCAGATTGGTGTGCACGCACAATAGAAGGTCGTGCAGAGTCCACAAATGCCTGAAGCACAAAAACCCACAAATTACAAACATTTACCGCAGTAGAATATAGTCCGACAGAAGTCTCGTCCATCATTTTGCCAATCATAATTTTATCTGTCTGTGCATAAATCGTAACCAGCATTGCCGAAAAAATAAAATGATAACTTTGCGACAGCAGATATTTAGCTGTTTTCAAAGAAACACGAAGCGTACTTTCTTTTTTATATGCAATTAAATACATCACAGCGACCATTGCAGCATCCAGTACAAAAGCAACAGCAAAATAGAAAACGTTTGCCTTAAATATAAGCAAAAATATTCTGTAAAGAGATGTAACTAAATATGCTGCAGTAGCAATTATTGCCGAAATTTTGGAACGCATTCTTGCCTGATACCAAGAACCGAAAATATCAAAGCTCTTGAATATCAAAACAAATGAATATACAAACGACAAATGCATTACTAAACTATCAGAGGGATGAATCAAATGCATTATTGCCGCCAAAATAAATATCATCGCCAATGCCGTGCAAAGACGAGCCATGATCGTGCTTCCGAGAAGCTCACCTTCTTTGTCTGGTTTATCTACCAATTCTTTTACCATTACATTTGCAATGCCGAGATTACAAAACGGCATAATAAACGCTGTATATGTCATGGCAAGATTAAGCGTACCATAATTTGAAGGTCCTAGATATCGTACTGTTATTATCCCGACAAAAAAACTTATGACAAGCTGCGCAACGCGTTCTCCTATCAACCATCCGCTGTTTTGGATAGTCTTATTCCGAAGCACACGCTGAAAAAATTTTCTCATTTGCGATTTTTCCCTTTCATAGCTTTTATGGCAAGATATGTCTGACGCGGAAAAACAGTTATTCCAAGCCAAAAAATTCTGTGTTTAAATAAAATATCTATCTCGGAAATTTTATTTATAACATCTGAAACTTTTTTTCTTACAAATTTTATTTCTGAAAGATCGTATTCTTCTCTTAAAAACATATAATAAATATGCTGTATATAAACCCTTACGTAGTACCCTGCAATCCGTTTGAAGAAAAGGCGTTCCTTGTATTGTTCTGCATAACTAAAGATAATATCAGCCGAATAACAAGATTTTTTTGAATTTTGATAAGAAGTGTACATTGAAAATGTTGCTGATGTTTTTCTGATTCGATATGTATATAAAGGAAGCGTGTCACGCACTATAACATCACAATACGAAAGGTATCTATAACAAAATTCATTATCCTCGTTATAACGCATATCAGTGCGAAATCTCAGACGCCATTCTTCAATAATATCCCGCATATAAAGCTTATTTACAGGCATCCCTACCCATGGATCGACATTTGAAAATGTTTCATCTAATGCCTCCAGTCCGCTTAAAGTGCGTCTTTTGACGGCGGGGCTTACAATTACACTTCGGCCGTCCTCCTCATATAACCGCATATGCCCTATAGCTGAACATTGCGCATTGCATTCCTCCATATTTTTAACCAAAACCTCATAAAACTTTGAGTCGATAAAATCATCAGGATCAATAAAGGAAATATATTGTCCTGACGCATAGTCGAGTCCGGCATTCCTTGCCGCCGAAACACCTGCATTTTTTTGATGAAACACCGTGATGCGCGTATCTTTTTCCTTTAATTCATCACAAATTACATCAGAACCGTCTACAGAACCATCATCGATCAATAAAATTTCCAAACAAGTATAGGTTTGATCCAAAATACTCCGGACACATTGTTCAAGGTAAGGTGCAACATTATAAACGGGAAGGATCACACTAATCAATTTCATTTAATATTACTCCATTTTTAAGATGTTACTCATGCATTGTTTATATTGCTCTGCACTGTGTGTAGCAATAAAACCTGTTGTTTCTTCGTCCGCCTTGGAATTATCAAAAGTATCCTCAGAAATAATGCTGATGACATCATCTGCCGTATGATAAATGCTGCAAAGCGTCGGATACTGACGAATATAATTTTGCATTAAAGGAATATCCGATGCGATAACATATTTTCCGTTTGAAAGAGCGTCCATAAGTGTTCCGGATTCGCGATAGCCGAAATTTTTCTCAAAAGGCATAAATATTCGTCGTGCTCCGGAGATCAGCATATTATATTCTTCATCAGGCAAATGTCCGCGAAATACTTTTAAATAATCATCATCAAACTCAAAACGACTTGATTTCAAAATAATTTTTTTCCCGATTACCTTGAGTTTACCTGTTTGCTGTTCCATTTTAATCAAATCTTCAATGAACTTTTCATCATTACTGTTGCTTAATCCTGCCAAATCACAGCAAAATTCACCGTTAGCAGATAATTTCACGTTTTGATTCAATGAATGAGGCATAATGTGTACCCTAGAATTGTCGATTTTAAGATCATGTTTCAGAAAGTCCGCAATAAACGGTTCAAATACCAAATGATGTATCTTATTTCTAAATGAATCAAAAATTATATGCTTTATTTT
>CAMWRN010000157.1 GCA_947176675.1 uncultured Clostridia bacterium
CAAGATAGAACTATTTTATTATACCTTATAACATTGCTGTTTGTCAAGCGTAATTCAAAAAAATATACACAAAAAATCTTCTTATTTTTCAGCAGGTTATATAAAACCGCTTATTTTACAACAATATTTACCAGTCTGCCCTTGACGTAAATTTCCTTGACAATGTTCTTTCCGTCAAGAGCCGCGGCAACCGCTCCGTCCGCCTTGGCAAGTCCTAGAACCTCGTCCTGCTCTGCCTCCGCTGGAATATTTATCTTAGCTTTGATCTTTCCGTTGACCTGAACTGCGACCTCGATCATACTGTCAACGCAAAGCTTTTCATCATACTTGACCCATTCCTGCTCGTTCAGTATGCCGCTGAAGATCAAGCTGTACATTTCTTCGGTGATGTGAGGTGCAAACGGATTGAGCATGATCAACAAAGTTTTCATCTCCGCTTTGTTGATACTGCCGATGCTGTAGATCTCATTGATAAGACTCATCATCGCCGCTACAGAAGTGTTGAACTTCATCGCCTCGATATCCTCCGAGACCTTTTTCACGGTCTTGTGCATAATGGAAACTGTTTCGGGACGGTACTCATCTCCGTCGATAAGTTTTTCCTGCAAAGCCCATATCCTGTCCAGGAAACGCTTGCAGCCTTTCATACTGGTCTCGCTCCAAGGCGCAGCCTGCTCGTAGTCGCCCATGAACAGCACATACACTCTCAGAACGTCCGCGCCGTACTGATCAACCACATCGTTGGGGTCAACAACGTTGCCCTTTGACTTGCTCATTTTCTCTCCGTCCGGTCCGAGAACAAGTCCCTGAGCCGTTCTCTTAGCGTATGGCTCGTCGCAGGGAACTTCTCCCATGTCGTACAAAAACCTGTGCCAGAATCTGGAATAAATCATGTGACGTGTAACGTGCTCCATGCCTCCGTTGTACCAATCAACAGGCATCCAGTACTTCAACGCACCCTGAGAAGCGAAAGCCTGATCGTTGTGGGGGTCGCAGTACCGCAGGAAATACCAAGACGAACCTGCCCACTGGGGCATGGTGTCGGTCTCCCGCTTTGCGTCGCCGCCGCACTTTGGACACTTGCAGTGTACGAACTCATCTATTTTTGCAAGCGGACTTTCACCGTCAGTACCCGGCTGGAAATTCTCCACGGGAGGCAGCTTCAAGGGCAGTTCGCCGTAAGGTACGGCTACCATTCCGCACTTTGGACAATGGACAATAGGGATAGGCTCGCCCCAGTAACGCTGGCGGTTGAACGCCCAGTCCTTCATCTTATACTGGACTCCCTTTTCGCCGCAGCCCTTTTCAGCGATGACCTCAAGCATTTTCGCAATAGCGTCCTTTTTATTGGAAATTCCGTTGAGAATGCCCGAATTAATCATCTCGCCCTCGCCGGTGTAAACCTCTTTTTCAATGTCGCCGCCCTTGATCACAGGAATGATCTCTATGCCGAATTTCTTTGCGAAATCATAGTCTCTGCCGTCGTGTGCGGGAACAGCCATTATCGCGCCTGTTCCGTAGCCCATCATAACATAGTCGGAAATGTATATGGGAACTTCCTTTTCGGTAATTGGATTGATTGCCGTAAGACCATCTATCTTTACGCCTGTTTTGTCTTTGACAAGTTGTGTACGCTCAAACTCGCTCTTCTTTGCACACTCGGCTTTATAAGCATCGAGTGCTTCAATATTTGCAATTTTATCGCGGTACTTTTCAATGATAGGGTGCTCGGGAGCGATTACCATAAATGTTACGCCGTAAAGCGTATCAGGACGTGTTGTATAGATACGAAGCTGCTCGCCGTTCTCCTTGACAGTGAAGTTCACAAACGCGCCTGTGGACTTGCCAATCCAGTTTTCCTGCTGGAGACGGATATTCGGCAGATAGTTTACCTCGTCCAGACCCTGCAGAAGCTTGTCTGCGTACTCGGTAATGCGGAGATACCATACCTCCTTGGTTTTCTGCACAATATCGCTGTGACAGATGTCGCACTTTCCGCCTTGGGAGTCCTCGTTGGAAAGAACAACCTTACAGCTCGGACAGTAGTTTACCAGCGTTTTGTCTCTGAAAACAAGGCCTTTCTCGAACATTTTCAGGAATATCCACTGCGTCCACTTGTAGTAGTTTTCATCGGTGGTGTCGATGACTCTCGACCAGTCAAAGGAAAAACCAACGCGCTTGAGCTGATCTGTGAACTTGGCGATATTGTTGTCGGTAACAACTCTCGGATGCACGCCTGTTTTTACCGCAGTGTTTTCTGTAGGCAGACCGTATGCGTCAAAGCCTATGGGGAACAGTACGTTGTAACCCTCCAGACGGCGCTTCCTGCTGACTACTTCAAGCCCCGAATAGGCCTTTATGTGACCAACATGCATACCTGCTCCCGAGGGATAGGGAAATTCAACAAGGGCGTAGAACTTAGGCTTTTTGCTGTCGGTCTCCGCCTTGAAGGTGTCGTGTTCCTCCCAATATCTCTGCCATTTTTTCTCAATGGACGAATAGTCATATTTTTCCACTATAATCATTCCTTTGCATATTTTTGCGTATTTTTATTCGATTGCTTGGTCGGACTCCGCTTTGACAGTTTCACGAAAGTACTGTTTAAGATTTTTATTTCCGATAAGCATAATAAGCGACAAGACATCTATAAGCACCGCAGCCGCTGTCACAGCAATAACAACGGTATTCAACGGCTCGGACACACCCGCAGTTCTCACTGCAAACCATATTATCAGCATAAAAGGCATATCCGCAATGCGAAGCAGTATGCCTATATTACGCGCCGCAAAATTTCCTTTTTTTATGCCGCCTGCCGCCCAGAAGCCGATGACTGCCAGCGGTATTGCAAGCGTCAGCAGCGACAGAACCGAGCCTATCCCGCATAACAAAGCCGCTGCGGAAGATGCCGCCCTGCCTTTTTCCGCGCTTTCCGACAAAGCCATTCAGATCACTCCAAATATTGTTTTATATCAACGTCGTGACCGTCGCTCCAAAGTCTTTCCAGATTATAGAAATCCCTTGTTTCCTTATAGAAAATGTGTACCACAACGTCCGAATAATCAAGCACTATCCAGTTTGAGCCGTTGTTTCCCTGAACCTGCCTCGGCTCTCTGCCCATTTCCTTAAGGCGGAATTCAAGTTCGTCCGCCAGAGATTTGGTATGAGTGGAAGAGGTACCGTCCGCGATAATAAAATAGTCCGCGATTATCGTCAGGTCGCCTATTCCTATTACGCGTATATCCTCCGCCTTTTTGCCGTCGAGAATTTTCACAGCCGCCTTGATAAGCTCCTCCTGCGTAAGCTTCGCCATCAGATCTCCGTCCTTTCTTTTTTCTTTTCCGAAACGTATTGATTGTACGCCTCAATAGTGTGGTGCGGCAGCATAGAGCCTTTCGCCACCACATCCGATATGGAAAACCTGAGAGCCTCCAGCATGGTTTTTTCGATGCTCTGGTAGGCGTTTTTCCGCATTTTGTTAACGTCCTTGTAGTTCCTGTCCGCCGAAATAAGGTCGGCAATGTAAATAATTTCCTCAAGGCGGCTCATGTCCGCCCTGCCCACGGTATGATACCGCACAGCGTTGAGAATGTCATCGTCGTGGACGTTGAGAACGTTCTCGGCGTACCATGCTCCCGCTATCGCATGATAAAGCGGAGGCGTTACAAGCTCCACAGGCGAAACGTCCAGCGTGGATTTTTTCGCCATTATCAGCTGCTCCTCCTTGGGTATCTCCTTGCAGATGTCGTGGAGAAGTCCTGTCAGATACGCCTTTTCAGGCGAGTGCCAGTCATACTTCTCCGCCAGCTTTTTTGCTTCGTCTGCAACGTTCAGGCTGTGCTGAAACCGTTTCTTTGAAAGCCTGATACTCAGTATGTCGGTCAGTTCGGCAGCGGAATACATAGACATTTCCCCTTATAATTACACGACCAAGACGATATTACTCTTGGTAAAGACGATTTTCCAATATATATTTTACTACATTTTGCGGAACATAGCAAGATATATCGCAATTTTTTATAATTTTTTCACGAATTTCCGTAGAAGAAATATCCAGCGGTTCCGTTTTTACAAAAATCACCTTGCCGAATCTGCGCAGTTCAGCCGCTTTTTTTTCAAGATTATCCATATCCGTACCGTCCCGCTCACGCGAAACTGCCGCAAGATTGCACAGGGAAAGTATTTCCTGCCAGCTTTTCCACCTGTCAAAGGACATTAGCATATCCCCGCCCACAAGCAGGAAAAGCTCGTCGTTCGGGTACAGGCCGTGAAAATGCCGAACAGTATCCACCGTATAGCTTACGCCCTTTTGTGATATCTCGTGATCGCTGACCATTGCAAAATGCATATCCGCAAATGCAAGACGGCACATTTCAAGCCTGTCCGCGCCGCTTGCGGGACGGCGTTTCATGTCCTTTTTAAACGGAGAAACGCCAGTTGGCATAACGATAACCTCGTCAAGCTGCAAGGCTTTATGAAGCTCCGAAGCGAGACTGACGTGTCCGTTGTGAACGGGATCGAAGCTGCCCCCGAAAATTGCCCTGCGCATTACTTTGTTTTAAGGTCGATCTTGGGATTCTGCGGGTTGCGCTTGAACAGAACGAACTTGTTTCCGATGACCTGTACCACCTCGGATTTGGTTTTCTCCGCAAGCTCCTCCGCCGCCTCTGCGGGAGACAGCATACAGCCGTCCTGAACTTTCATTTTGATAAGCTCCCGCGCTTTTAGGGCGTCCGATACCTGAACCACCAGCGTATCTATGATACCGTTTTTTCCTACCTGCAAAATGGTATCCTCCGTCATTGCAATGCTTTTCAGTTTTGATCTTTGTTTGCTTGTTATCATAATATCTAATCCTTTCGTTTTTTTACTTGTTTAAATACCGAGAACTCTTTTCGCCGCGTCATAAACTTCGGAGAAGCTTTGCGCTGCGGGAACATCCCTGTCAACGTTTCCGAAGCCGTAAGCCGCATGGATAAAGGGTATCCCCGCGGAATCCGACGCGTCCAGATCGCCCTGTGTATCCCCCACATAGACCGCCTTGTCAAGTCCGTTCCGCTCCATAACAATGCGGATATTTTCTGCTTTTGCAAGACCGGTCCCGCCGGGACACTCAAAGTCGGCAAAATATTTGCCCAGCTTGTGGTACTCCAGAAAGGTCTCGATGTAGCCGCTCTGACAGTTGCTGACGATAAACAGTCTGCTTAGACCGCAAAGACGTTCAAGTTCCTTTTCAAGCTCGGGGAACAGCACTCCGCCGTGTTTTTCAAGGTATTCCTGCTCGACCCGTTCGCACTCATGCATTATCTTGATACGCAGGGACGGTTCAAGCTCGGGAAGCATAAGCTCTGCGATGGTTTCCATGGTTTTTCCCATAAAACCCCGCATATCCTCGCCTGTGACCTGTCTGTCAGTTTCGGGACGGCGCGACAAAGCCTCGCTCCATGAAACGGCGACCTGCTCCGAGGAGTCCCACAAAGTTCCGTCCAGATCGAAAATTATTCCGTAGTTCATAATAATGCTCCTTACCTGTTATCAATTTTTTCGGGATATAAGTCATGGTGAGTAAGCCTGTCAACCGCCACCTGCTCCCACATCGTACCCTCTTTGCCGTAGTTGCAGTAAGGGTCTATGGAAATGCCTCCCCGCGGGGTAAACTTCCCCCAGACCTCGATATACTTTGGATCCATAAGCTTGATAAGGTCTTTCATGATGATGTTCATGCAGTCTTCATGGAAATCCCCGTGGTTGCGGAAGCTGTAGAGATAAAGCTTCAGGGACTTGCTTTCCACCATTCTTTCGGCAGGGACATAGGAAATATACACCGCCGCAAAATCGGGCTGACCGGTTATAGGGCAAAGGCTTGTGAACTCGGGACAGTTGAATTTCACAAAATAGTCGTTGTCGGGGTGCTTGTTGATAAAGGTCTCCAGCACCTCGGGGGCGTAGTCCGTGGGGTATTTTGTTTTTTGGTTTCCGAGCAGGGTCACGCCCTCGGTCTCGGTTTTGGTTCTTCCTGACATTTTTTTAAACTTCCTTTCAATTTTGGTTTTTTGTTACTTTTTTAGTACGCTCAAAAGCGATTGACTTGAAATCCGCAGTATGATAT
>CAMWRN010000158.1 GCA_947176675.1 uncultured Clostridia bacterium
AATTCCAAAAATCAAAATCACATTGACAGCAATCTCCTTTTGTTGAGTTATGGCAACATAAAAAGAAAACGTATTAATACTGTGGGTGGACTACTACCTGAAAATTTTGAGGGATACAATATTATAGAAAAAAATGATATTGTACTTAGACTGACCGATTTACAAAATGACCATAAAAGTTTAAGAGTGGGTTTATCAAAAGAACGTGGAATTATTACATCGGCATATTTAACGCTTAGAAATAAAAGCGAAAACACGTCCGAATATCTGTACTATTTTTTACACACGTTTGATATATGCAAAGGTTTTTACGGAATGG
Source organism: uncultured Clostridia bacterium (assembly GCA_947176675.1). Lineage (GTDB taxonomy): Bacteria > Bacillota > Clostridia > Oscillospirales > Ruminococcaceae > RGIG8773. The sequence goes on from CAMWRN010000158.1 coordinate 320, forward strand.
GTGACGGTGTTCGTCAAGGATTAAATTGGGAAGAATTAAAGCAGTTAAAAATTTTATTTCCCGCTCTTAGCGAGCAGCAAAAAATCGCCGACTATCTTGACGACAAATGTTCAAAGATAGATGAAATAACCTCAAAAATAAAAACAACAATTGACGAATATAAAAAGCTGAAACAGTCCGTTATTACCGAAGCTGTTACAAATGGTATCAGACCTGACAGAGAAATGAAAGACAGCGGGATTGAGTGGGTTGGGAAGATACCGAGAGAATGGGTTTCTACAATAATAAAAAGATATTGTGATCTAAAAACAGGTAGCACACCATCTACTAATAATCAAGAGTGGTTCAACGGTTCATTAGAATGGTATACCCCGTGCGATTTTAACGAACAATATTATCTTCGTAATTCTGTGCGGAAACTATCACAAAAAGCACGGAAAGATGACGTTGTATGTATTGTTCCTAAAAATACTGTTATGATAATTGGAATTGGCGGTACTGCGGGAAAAATAGGTATAACAACAACAGAATGTAGTTTTAATCAGCAGATAACAGCTCTTATAAATAATAAAAAGCTATTATCCAAATATTTAATGTATTGGTTAATAGCAAATACCAAAATATTGTTAGAAACTGCATTATACACTACGCTACCAATAATTAATAACGAGACCATTGGTGAGTACCCATTAATTATACCTAATGAGATATTGGAACAACAGGAAATCGCCGACTATCTCGACAAAAAATGCGCCGAAATTGACGCAGTCATCGCAAAAAAAGAACAGATTGTAACCGAGCTTGAAAACTATAAAAAATCGCTTATTTATGAGGTTGTGACTGGAAAGAAGGAAGTATGAAAAATGGATATTGAAAGAACCAAACGTATTAAAATGCTCCTGTTAAGGTGTAAAAATTTAAAAGAAAACATGATAAGAACACTAAATGATGCAACCACTATGGAAAGCGGCAGGTATTCTTCTTTTAAAACATATGCTGAAGAATATGGACGTCTTGCGTATCAAGTTAATAAAGTAATTGATTTATCCAATGAGGGAGTTCGCGTTTATGATATTAATAGCATGAAAAATTGGGCAGATACTGTATGGCCACATCAAAAAGAAATAATTGAAAGCACTGTTGTATATACTGATACATTAATATCGATACTGGAAAGTGAGATAGATTTTGCAAATGATGAGTATAGTAATTTGGAAAATTTTTTAAAAACAAAGCTTAGAGCTACTATATTTGAAAAACCCGAAAAAGAGATAGAGGTACAAAATGCTATTGAAACACTTTTTATTGGGAAAGGTTGGAACAGAGGAATTGATTTTGACCGTGAATCTGGAAAATTCGAATTTTCTGGAAAAGAATACACTCCTGATTTTATTGTAAATAAATTAGGATTATGTATTGAAGTTAAACTGTTAAAAGAAAATAGAAAATCCAAAGTTATTGAGGAAATTAATGCTGATATTACAGCTTATGGCAAAGCGTATAAACGCCAGATGTTTGTAATTTATGATTTAGGCTTTATAAGAGATGAAACAGAATTCAAACGCGACATTGAAAATGCTGGTGATGATATTAAAGTTATTATCGTAAAACATTAGGAAATTATTTTTGGGTAATATTTATAAAAAACATAGATAATAATAAGGAGATATAATACTATGGATAAAAAATACTTATCGGAAGAAGACCAATATAAAGAAATCCTTAATCAATGTGAAATAGCAATGATTAAGGACAATGAACTTCGTGCTATTCGCAGTAAATACTGGAATTTAAGACACCAAGCCTTTATTGACGAAAACAGAATTTCTGATAAACAGTTGGAAATTATATGTGACGAACTTTGTATAAGAGAACAAAAAGAAATTGACGAATATCGCAAGAGAAAGGGGTGAATATGAAATTGTTTAACAATATTTTTAATTATGATTACATTCAGCAGCAAGCTCAAGCACATGACAATGAACAAAAACACAATGTTTTTGATTCAGTAAAGAAGCTGAAAGAATTTCTTGACAGTACTGATAAAATTGAACCCCAATATCGGGAGATGGCTTCCGCCGAATTTTGCGCAGTCCTGTGGAATTACATTCAAAAACACAATAATTAAAAAGGCAAATAATAAGGAGGTTTCCAAATGGGCATTGAAGTTACAACAGAAAAACGTTTTGAGGAAGATATAGAAGCTTTTTTTCTATCGGACAAGGGCGGCTACACAAAAAGCTCCGATACATACAATGCGGAAACTGGACTTTATACCGATACCTTTATTGGCTTTATAAAATCCACACAGCCCAAGGAATGGGCAAGATTTGAAAAAATATGCGGCAGCGATCCAGTTAAAAAATTTATTTCCGCATTCAACAACGCCTGCGATACCGACGGGCTGCTTTATGTTCTCCGTCACGGTTTCAAACATAAGGGAATACCGTTCCGTGTTTGTTATTTCAAGCCCGAATCCCGCCTTAATAAATCGGCTGCGGCTTTGTACGAAAAGAATATCTGTAATTGCATCAGACAATGGCATTATTCAGCCGTTAATAAAAATTCTATTGATATGGTTCTTACAGTCAACGGCATACCTGTTATTGCCCTTGAACTGAAAAATCAGTACACGGGACAGAATGTCGAGAACGCTAAAAATCAATGGATGAACGACCGTGAGCCTCGGGAAATATGTTTTAATTTCAACAAGCGTATTCTTGCATATTATTGCGTTGACCATACCGATGTATATATGACAACAAAACTTGCGAAAAGTGATACATATTTTCTCCCATTCAATCAAGGCAGCAACGGTGCGGGACGTGACGGCGGCAAGGGCAACCCAGCCAATCCAGACGGCTATCCAACGGCATATCTTTGGGAGGACGTTCTGCAAAAGGACAGTATGCTTGATATTCTTCAGAAATTCATTCATTTTGATAAAAAGGGGAAGCGGCTTATTTTCCCACGCTATCATCAGCTTGACGTTGTCAGAAAGCTTGTTGCGGACGTCTGCAAAAACAGTTCGGGAAGGAATTATCTTATCCAACACAGCGCAGGTTCTGGAAAATCAAATTCTATCGCATGGGTGGCTTACAGGCTGGCCAGTCTCCACGATGAAATGAACAACGCCGTGTTTAATTCGGTTGTTATCGTTACCGACAGAACCGTTCTTGACGCTCAGCTTCAGGATACAATATCGGGCTTCGACCATACTCTCGGCACAGTCGAAACTATAGACAAGAATAAAAACTCAAAAGACCTCCGCAATGCATTGAACAACGGCTGTCGAATTATTGTTACAACGCTTCAAAAGTTCCCCGTGATTTATGAGGAAGTGGAAAACACAGCAGGCAAGCGGTTTGCGGTTATTGTGGACGAGGCCCACTCCTCCCAGACGGGAACGTCAGCATCTAAGTTAAAAACCGCTCTTGCTGACACGGAGGCGGTGTTAAAGGAGTACGCCGAAATAGAGGGCAACGCCGAAGAAGAAATCGACAAACAGGACAAGCTTATACAAGAAATGCTCTCACACGGCAAGCACAAGAATCTTTCCTTTTTTGCCTTTACCGCTACTCCAAAGCCGCAGACCCTTGAAATGTTCGGCACGGAATATGAGGATGGTTCTTTTCACCCGTTTCATGTGTATTCAATGCGTCAAGCCATTGAAGAAGGCTTTATTATGGACGTTCTGCAAAACTATATGACGTACAGTACCTGCTTTAAAATTGCCAAAACAATTCCAGATAATCCAGAAGTCCCATCGTCAAGAGCTGCCAAAACAATAAAACGGTTTGAAGAAATTCACCCGTATAATATTTCTCAAAAATCGCAGATAATTGTTGAAACCTTTCTTTCAACAACATCAAGAGCTATCGGCGGCAGGGGTAAAATGATGGTGGTAACTTCCTCGCGGCTTGCGGCGGTCAGGTACTGCAATGAAATAAAAAGGTACATTGAGAAAAACGGCTATGACAATGTGGACGTTCTTACAGCATTTTCGGGAGCAGTAAATGACGGCGGTGAGGAATACACCGAACCAAAGCTCAACATACGAAAGGACGGAACGCATATTTCCGAGGATCAGACAAAGGCAGAATTCCACGATAACTTCAACATTCTTATTGTAGCCGAGAAGTATCAGACAGGCTTTGATGAACCTCTGCTCCACACTATGATAGTTGATAAAAAGCTGCGGAGCGTTAAATGTGTTCAGACATTATCCAGACTTAACCGAATTTGCAAGGATAAAGTTGATACGTTTATCCTTGATTTTGCAAACACGGCAGATGACATAAAGGACGCTTTTCAGCCGTTTTATCAGGAAACGAGCTTGACAGAAGAAGTTAATGTAGACCTTATTTATAAAACGCAGAAAGAGCTTCGAGAATATAAGGTGTACACAGATGAAGATATTACAGCATTTGCAGATATTTACTTTTCATCAAAAAAGCAGGACAGCAAAATGCTTGGCAAAATGACTTCAGCTCTGAACCCTGTCGCAGATAAATATAATAAACTCAACGCAGATGACAGATACCATTTCAGACGGAAGCTTCGCTCATATATCAAATGGTATTGTTATATTTCTCAGATATGCCGTATGTTTGATAAAGATATGCATAAAGAATATGTATTCTGCTCATATTTGCTGAAACTCGTGCCAGAGGAACCAGTTCAAATGATGAATATTGAAAATGCGTTGAAACTGGAATTTTACAAGTTGAGTGAAACCTATAAAGGTAGCATTGAAATGGAAAATGCTGCTGGAGAATACGAACTGTCAAAAGCGGGAGACAAAGCTGAACCTGAAAAGAAAGAACCGCTCGAGGACGTTATCAACAGGATTAATGAGCTTTTTAGCGGTCAGTTTGAAGATGCCGACCGTGTTTTGCTGTATGCGTTCCACGACAAGCTCAAAAATGACAAAAAGCTGAGAAAAATTGCCAAAACGTCAAATCCGCAAGTATTTGCTGAAAGCATTTTTCCGAAATCTTTTGACGCTGTCGCTCAGGACAGTTACGTTGAACAGACTGAGGCTTTTTCTGCGCTGTTTCAGAACAAAAGCAAATACAATGCTATAATGAGTGCTCTTGCAGAAGCTCTGTACAAAGAATTTAATAATGATTAACCCAATCGCCGAATAATATTTGTGAATGATTATAAGAGCTATTGAAACTGTACCTCCAAGCTTACTTTAGACTCTTTAAATCACGCATCAATAGGTTTTGAGACCATTTCAAAATGTGCTTTTTCAGCTTCGCAAAATGAAGCGAAAAAGCACATTTTTTTCTGTTTTAAAGCCAGTTTTGTGCTTCGCTGACAATGCTTCGCTTCGCAAAATACGCTTTCTAAAAATGCGCTTCGCTGGCTTCGCCGTTTTGCTTCCCTAACGTAATTCCAACTAAGCATCTATTGCCGCATGGTTTACGGTTATAACTGCAGCTCCATTTGACCGCTGTAATATTACATACTTATTGTATACTTATTACAGCATTGTCTTGAACCGTATTTATCTGGCCAGAAAGAATGCTGTGATAAGTATGTAACTTTACAGCGTTTTTACAGCATTTCTCAAAAGTCAAAGAATGCTTCCGAGATTTTCGGAAGCATTTTTCTTTTTACCAGTTTATCGCATTGATGTTTTATCTTAAATAAATCTATATAGCCTATATGCTTACAGTAAATTTATGTTGTAAAAAACTGTAAAAGCTCATTTTGATTTCTCAATTTATAGAAGTGTTACATTAGTTTGTTAAATTATATTCTTCATATATGT
>CAMWRN010000159.1 GCA_947176675.1 uncultured Clostridia bacterium
CCCGCAAGCGCCGCAGCTCCGGCAGCCGCTCCCGCACAGCCTGTGTCGGAGTCGGGACTTACAACGGTAAAGGTATTCTTCGAGGACGACTGCAAGATGGAAAATCTGCGCGCTCTGCTGGTAATAAACAGAATATCCGACAGCTGCGCCGAGCTTGAATACATACCCAACGACATAGAGAACAACGGCGATACAGCCCAGACTATTATAAAGGACGGTTTCCTTGTTAAGTTCCGTCCCGCTCACGGCGCGTCCACAGACAGTATTATGGAGACTATCCGCACAACAGCCAACGTAAAGAACTGCGAAATTATTGAACGCGGTTCCGAAGCTGCGGCAGGTGCGGCCGCCGGTGCTGTCACAACAGTCCGCGTTCATTTCGATGATGACTGCAAGATGGAAAATCTCCGTGCTCTGCTTGTTGTTAACAACGTAAGAGATGTGTGCGAAACCGTCACATTTGAACCCGCCGACATCGAGGATAACGCTGAAACCTCCAGGATCATTGTTGAAGAAGGTTTCGTGGTTCACTTCAAATCCGATAAACCTCAAATGGTGCTTCAGGTTATAGAGGATACTCCCAGCGTTAAATCCTACGTTGTTGAGGAATCTTCCGCTTCTGTTGCCGAGGCTCCAAAGGCAGCCGCCGCTGCTCCGGCTTCCGCGGCGTCTTCAGCTCAGACAGCTCCCGTTGCTCCTGCAAAGAAAGCAGAGGCTCCCAAGCCTGCCGCAAAGAAAGCGGAAGCTCCCAAGCCTGCCGCAGACACCGGCGCAGCAGGAGCTGCAAAGGGCGGCGTAAAGCAGTCCCTTATTTCTGTAAATCTCAATAAGCTTGATGTGCTTCTCGACCTCGTTGGCGAGATAGTTATCACCGAAGCTATGGTTACTTCCAACCCGGATCTCAAGGGTCTGAAGCTGGATAACTTCCAGAAGTCAGCAAGACAGCTCAGAAAGCTCAACAGTGAACTTCAGGACGCTGTTATGGCCATGCGAATGGTTCCTATTTCGGGAGCGTTCAATAAAATGACACGTATCGTCCGCGACATGAAGGTCAAGCTGGGCAAGGACGTTGAACTTATTTTCGAGGGTGAAGAAACAGAAGTTGACAAGTCCATTATCGACCAGCTCAACGATCCCCTCATGCACATGGTAAGAAACTCAATGGACCACGGTATCGAGGAAAATGTTGAGGATAGAATCGCGGCAGGCAAGTCCCCCAAGGGCAAGATCACTCTTTCAGCATATAATGCGTCGGGCGAAGTTATCATTGTTATCGCCGACGACGGTCAGGGCATCGATCCGGAAAAGGTTCTTGCAAAAGCGGAAAGAAACGGTATCCTTACCAAGCCTGCAAACGAATATTCCGAAAAGGAAATCCTTAACATGATCATGCTTCCCGGCTTCTCCACAAACGAGCAGGTTACCGAATACTCCGGCAGAGGCGTGGGCATGGACGTTGTTAAGAAGAACATCGAAAAGATCGGCGGAAACGTTTCCGTTGACTCTAAGTTCGGTCAAGGTTCAAATTTCATTATCAAGATTCCCCTGTCGCTGTCTATTGTGGACGGTATGGAAATTTCCGTGGGCAACTCGATATTTACCGTTCCTATAAACTCTATCCGCAATTCCTTTAAGGTACAGCCAAGTCAGCTTGTAAAGGATACTACGGGCAAGGAAATGATAATGCTCTACGGCGAGTGCTACCCGCTCATCAGGCTGTATCAGCTCTACGACCTTAAACCCAATACCGAAAACGTATTTGACGGTATTGTTATTCTGGTGGAGACGGACGGAAAGAGTGCATGCATTTTTGCCGACGAGCTTATCGGCGAGCAGCAGGTAGTTCTCAAGCCTTTCCCTGCGATCTTGGGAAATTACAATGTCAAACAACACGGCATGAGCGGATGCTCGATTCTCGGAGACGGTTCCATTACAATAATTTTAGATGTTAACAACGTTATCAGCGATTTCTGATTTGCTCCGCCGAACAGCGGACGCACTAAAGAACGGTTTGCGGCGGGAAGTTGAATGTGTCCCGGCGCAGACTGCTCTATATAGAAAGGAAGATCTCAAATGGCAGAAAATACCACCGGTTCAAGATCCGCCTATAATGCGGACGGAATTGAAATCCTCTTTTTCAATATCGGCGAAAGCATTTACGGTATCGAAATAAAGTATGTAAAAGAAATTATCAGCGTCGAACAGATCACTGTCGTCCCCAAAATACCCGATTACATCAAAGGTGTTATCAATATACGCGGAAAGGTAGTTCCCATTATCAGCGTTAGAAACCGTTTCGGTATAGAGGAGATACCATATGACGATAGGACTTGTATCATCGTTCTTGAATTTGATGACGGCGAGCAGGTAGGAATTATCGTGGACAGAGTTCAGGAAGTTCTTACAGCCAAACCCGGAGACCTCAGCAAGGCTCCCGATTCAAAGAACGTGAACGCAAACCGTTACATCAAGTCAATCATCGAGATTGAGAACGACATCAAGTTGCTTTTGGACTGCGATAAACTTATTTCTGACTGATCGGAGGTTCTTATAAAATGCTTAAACTTACAGATGAAGATTTTAACCGGCTTGTAGCGTATATGAAAAAAAATTACGGCATAAATTTGGATAAAAAGCGTACCCTTATAGAGGGAAGACTTTCCAACACTGTCACACAGCGCGGATTCAAGTCTTTCAAGGAATTTATTGATTTCGCTTTCGCCGACAAAACGGGAAACGAGACCATGCAGCTTGTAAACAAGCTTACAACAAACCATACCTTCTTCATGCGTGAACCCGAGCATTTCGAGTTCCTGAAAAGCACTATCATGCCCCAGATGGAAAAAGAAAATGCTGCTACACGTACGCTGAATTTCTGGTGCGCCGCATCCTCAACGGGACAGGAGCCTTACACTTTGGTAATGACGATAGACGACTATTTGGGAGCAAAGGCTTCTGCATGGAACGTTAAGCTGCTTGCCACCGATCTGGATACCGAAGTGCTCAAGATTGCACAGGCAGGAATCTACACCATTGATATGCTCAAGGACGTTCCGAAGCAGTGGATGTCCAAATATTTCACAAAGCTTCCCGACGGACGCTATCAGGTCATTGACAGGCTCCGCAAGCAGATCACCTACAAACAGTTCAACCTTATGGACAGGATCGTTGCGCCGCGTCCTTACGACTTTATAAGCTGCCGCAACGTTATGATCTATTTTGAGCAGGAAACTAAAAATGCTCTCATTGAACGCTTTTACGATGTTACACGAGAAAACGGCTATCTCTACATAGGTCATGCAGAAAGCGTTGGCAAGAATACGCGCTACACCTATGTTAAACCGGCGGTTTATAAGAAAGTTACTGTCAAGCCTGACGGAGCTAAACCCTACGCCGGAAGAATTTCCAAATAAATTGGCAAAGGAGCGTCTCAAATTATCGGAGACGATGTGTTATGAATAGTACCATTCAAAATAAAAAAGTTAAGGTCCTTATTGTTGACGACTCCAATATGTTTCGGGCAACGGTAATAAGAGGTCTGGAAACGACGCCAAACGTTGTTATAGTGGGCGAAGCGGCAGACGCTTTTGAGGCACGTGACAAGATCAACGAGCTTAAGCCCGATGTTCTTGTCATGGACGTTGTTATGCCCAAAATGGACGGTCTTACCTTTCTGAAGCAGCTTATGGAGCAATATCCGCTGCCGTGTATCATCATGTCGGGTACAGCAAACGAAGCTTCTGCCATTGAAGCCGGAGCTGCCGGATTTATCACAAAGCCGAAGAACCCTTCGGAATATAAGACCTTTTCCACGATTCTGGGGACAAAAATAATCCTTGCGGCAGGAAAGCCTGTACAGAAGCTCGGAGCGGCTAAGTCAACTGCAAAAACAACCGGTGTTGACGGCGTTGTTCCTGTTCTCGGAGCGGGAGCAAAGGTGGGCAAGGTAATTCCCAATATCCCATCAAAGGAAGATATTGCGGGACTTCCCCGCAAAACAAGCGAGGGATACGTTGTTGCCCTCGGAGCTTCCACCGGCGGCACAGACGCACTGGAGTGCATAATAAGATCGTTCCCCGACACTATGCCTCCTGTGCTGGTAGTTCAGCATATGCCTCCCGTTTTTACCAAAATGTACAGCGAGCGTCTTGACAAGTGCTGCGCGGTTCACGTTAAAGAAGCGCAGGACGGCGACAGACTCAAAGAGGGCGTGTGCCTGATCGCTGCGGGCGGTTACCACATGGAGCTGAAAAAGGACGTAAGAGGCTACTTTGTAAAGTGCTATCAAGGCGAAAAAGTTTCCGGACACTGTCCATCCGTTGACGTGATGTTCACAAGCGTTGCAGAGGTAGCCGGTAAAAAGGCTATCGGCGCGATAATGACCGGCATGGGCGCAGACGGTGCACAGGGTCTGAAGAAAATGCACGACAAGGGAGCGTACACGATAGGTCAGGATAAGGAGACATGTGTGGTTTACGGTATGCCCATGGAGGCTTACAAGCTGGGCGCTTGCTCCGAGCAGCAACCTTTGGCTAACATCGGCAAGACTCTTTGCAGACGTCTGACCGATGGTTGGAAATAAATCAATAAAAATATTTTGGGGACAGAAACGGATATGCCGCTTCTGTCCCTTTTTGTTTTGCGAACCTATACAAAATATTGAATTATTTTAAAAGCCCTTGCAAATAAATTACTTATTGTATAATATTATTAGAGATATTCAAATAGGATAATAAAAATGCCGAACCTTTTTTAAATCTTTCCGACTTATTAAGCGTAAATCGGTTTACAATTTTGGGCGGAGGTGAGGAAGTGAACGAATATATTAACAACGAACTTATTGAAAATACCTACCTGTTCTGCATGAAGCGGGTCTCCGATACCGAAGCCGCCAAGGATCTGGCTCAGGATATTCTTTACGAGGGTATCCGCGGATTGTCAAGCGGCAGGGAATTTGTCAGCTTTTATTCCTGGTACTGGAAAATGGCTCGGAACAAATACGCCGACTATATCAAGAGCAGGCGAAGTCCCGATCTGCCTATAGAGTCGGCTGGAGGTGTTGCCGCAGATATTGCTCCGCCGATTGAACAGCTTATCGCCGCGGAGGATACTTCCGCCCTTAACTATTCGCTTTCACGGCTTGCCTCCGCATACCGCGAAATTTTGATACGCTTTTATCTTCGCGAGCAGTCGGTGCAGTCTATTGCCGACGGCTTAAAAATTCCCGTCGGAACAGTGAAGCGCAGGCTTTTTGACGCGAGAAAAAAGCTAAAGGAAGGGTTTGATAGTATGAATAATATAGGTACATCGGCATACGCTCCCGCACAGATTGACTGGTTCTGGGGCGGCTCGGCAATGCAGGCTTCCTGCCTTATGGACAGTTCAAAAATTATTCCGCAGGTAATGGTCATCTGCCGCTCGGAGCAAAAGTCCGTAAACGACATTGCGGACGAAATGGGTATCGCTCCCGTTTATCTTGAAGAAATTCTTGAAAAAATGACGGATGAAAAACTTTTGATTTGTCCCGCAAAGGGGAAGTATCTTTCCAACTGCTGCGTGTTTCCCAAACAGGCTTATACGGAAGCAAAAGTGTACGCAAATAAAATATTCCACGAAAACAGCTTTCCCGAAAAAATTACCGAAAGACTTTTTGCAGTTAAGGATAAGATAACGTCCCTTGATTTTTACGGAAATCATTTTGACTACGGCTATCTTATGTGGCTTCTGTACGCCGCTGCGGAGGACATCTTCGGTACGGTGGGCAGAGAAAAGCACCTTGAAAAATACAAGGGAAAATATGCCGACAACGGGCGGGACTATCAGCTTACCGTCCAGTATATCCTGCCGTACGAAAGCTTTGACGGCTCGCTTTTTAATGAACTGAAAGCGGTGAGCTGGTCGTGTCTGTACCAGAATTTCAACACGGCTGATCACGGTTATGTAACTTTTGTGAACGGCTTTGAAATGTATCCTTTCCCAACCGAGGGCAGACGTTCCGATGATTGGCGGCAGGGTAGGGACAGGTGGATAGACGGGAACAATATCTCCCTACTTATAGAC
>CAMWRN010000160.1 GCA_947176675.1 uncultured Clostridia bacterium
CTCAAAATTTTCAGGTAGTAGTCCACCCACAGTATTAATACGTTTTCTTTTTATTTTGCCATAACTCAACGAAAGGAGATTGCTTTCAATGTTATTTTCATTTTTGCATTTAACTTGTGTAAATATTTGAAATGCGGATTTTATATTCCACTCCCTTGGTATCTCCCCAATCCATTCAATCCCGCTATCTTTCATTTCACGCAATACGTTCACCATCCTTTGTAATCATTACAGAATTTGCATCAATAACATAATCAAAACCTATTTTATCCCAAAAATATACTCCATCTTCAACAGCATGAAGTGATATCTTTTTATCTTTAAAAACATCATTAACAATATAATTGGCAAAATAGCGACCATATCCCATTCTTCGATATGGACTAAAAATCATAAAATCAGATATTATTGTCGGATATTCAGAAATAACAGAGAGCGGAATATCATATATTCCATCAAGACATTTTTGAAGATCATCTGATTTTGATTTGGCGTCTTCTACGATGCAATAACCAATGGGTATCGGCGTCCCTTGTAATTTCCATAATAATATTTTTATTTCGTTTTCAATTAATAAAACAAATATTTTTTTATTATCTTTCAATTTCTGATTATGAAGGATATAAAATTCTTGCGGCAATGCCGATGTTTTCAGTAAAGTATTATACTCATCTAATGTCGTACTGTCATACATTTTTATATCAACATTTCTCAAATTCATTTATCTCTCCTCATGAAACAAGTTTTTCAGCGAAGCGGAAATATCATTTTCAAGACCGATGATTCTTTTTAGAATATCCTCCGATTCTTCGGGTTTCTTATATTCATAGAAATATCTCGTCATAGGTATCTCATAGCCGATTTTGGTTTTATTCTTGTCAATCCACGCATCGGGGACATACGGCAGGACTTCTCTTTCAAAATATGTGTCGATATCCTCTGAAAGCGGCACGTTTTCTGTATCACGTAAATCTGGATCTGCTACAAATTTTCCTTTTTTAGTAAGCGGCGGAGCAGATTGATCTGCTTTACACAGAACCTTTAACAAATAGTTTATTATATAATCATCATTCTCTATACCTGTTCCATTAAAGGCCGCTACAAGCATTTTTTTGAACTCTTTTTCATCATAATATATTGCAGTTTGGTCGGTGTCTTTTAAAACATTGTATATAAAAAACGCAAAAGGCTCATCGCTGTTAATATCGTCTTTGCAATTATCAAGAAAATCAGGTATTCTCATTCTATCTAACAAATATGAAATGCGGCTCTCTTCTGTAGAATAGGTAGGACGAAAAGGACGTTCAATAACAATTTTGCTGTACCCGAATTCTATGCAGTCAAAAATTTTGCTTTCACAGTAAATGCCGTCCTTGCTTCCATAGATTTTGTTTTCAAACTCCCCGTAAGCCTGAACAATAAGAGCACGACAACGGTCTGTAATATCATTTCTCTTTGTTCCGATAGACTTTCTGCGTGGCTCATAGCAATGGGAAGCGTCAATAAGCTGAACCTTTCCTGCATTAATTTCGGGCTTATTTTTATTAAGTATCCAGATATATGTTGAAATGCCCGTATTCATAAATTGGTCGGTGGACAGCTGAATAATGGTTTCAAGCCAATCATTTTCAAGTATGTACTGACGAATATTTGACGGACCGCTGCCAGCGTCCCCCGAAAAAAGCGGTGATCCGTTTTGTACTATTGCCATTTTTCCGTCCTCTGCAAGCTTTGCAAGACCGTTCAGTACAAAAAGCTGCTGACCATCCGAAATTTTGGGAAGCCCAGCGCCGAACCTGCCGTTTTCACCCAGAGCGGCTTCCTGTTCAACAGCCTTTTGTTCGCGTTTCCAGTCTATTCCAAATGGAGGATTTGAAATGATCCTGTCAAATGTATATCCCTTGAACTGGTCGTCCGACAGGGTATCGCCGAACCGCATATTGTTAGGGTCGCCGCCCCTTATCATCATATCTGCCTTGGCTATGGCGAATGTGGAGGGGTTGAACTCCTGCCCGTAGCAAGTAACCTCGGTATCCGCATCAAGGACGTGAATTCGTTCTTCCATACAGGACAGCATTTGAGACGTACCCATAGCCATATCATAAACAGTCAGGCTTTCTCCGTTAAATTCCATATCGCAGAGCAGAATATCCGTCATAAGATAAATAATATCTCGGCTTGTAAAGTGAGCTCCCGCTTCCTCACCATACGATTCGTTGAAACGGCGTACCAAGTCCTCAAAAATATATCCGCAGTCAACAGCACTTATTTTATCGGGACCCAGATATCCTTTTGCAGTATTGAATTCTTTTATAACAAGATATAAAGTATTGCTTTCCACCATTCTCTTGATTACATTATCAAATTCAAATTTAGCCAGTACGTCCTGAACATTATCCGAAAATCCAGCAAGGTAATCTCTGAAGTTGCTTTCAATATTTTCAGGGTCAGCCAATAGCTTGTCAAATGTAAACTGCGATTTATTGTAGAACTGATAGCCCGAGGCTTTGGTAAGGAAGCCGTCTATAACTTCAAGATGTTTGATTTCTTCGTATTTTTTCAGAACATTATCGTGTGTTGGTAAAAGGCAGTCGTGAAAACGCTTTATGACTGTCATCGGAAGAATTACAAGACCGTATTCATGCGGTTTAAACGGTCCTCTCAGCATATCAGCCACATTCCAGATAACCGTTGATTTTTCAGCTATATTTATACCTACATTTGTTATTTCAGACATTTTTAATATCTCCTTTAGCATATTCATCCATTCACAAATAATTTTATCATATGATACTGTGTTGAAATCAGGACAGCAAGATTTATTGAAAAATCTTAAGGTCGTAATACGCACTTTAATTATAAATTAATTATAACACACTTAATTTTAAAAATCAATATTTCAATATTATGGCAGATAAAATTTTACGTTTATTGGTACGAAGAATTTTAATAGCCAATTCATAAAATAGAAATTGACTTTTATGCTTAGAATAATAAAATAACAAGCATAAAAGTCAAAGGTGGCGATAGAATGAATGTATCGGAACAAATCATACAGCTTGCAAAAGAAAATAATGGGATAATTACTGCCGCTGATATTTCTGAAAAAGGAATACTGCGGGGGAATTTAAAAAATCTTGTGGATTCGGGGCGATTAAAAAAAACGGCAAGGGGTGTTTATATTCTGCCCGAAATATGGGAAGACGAGTTTGTGAATTTACAGGCTCGGTTTAAAAAAGGGATTTTTTCCAATGAGACGGCACTGTTTTTATGGGATTTGACAGATAGAACCCCAAACAGGTATGATATGACATTTCCCGAAACATATAACCTTGAAAATGCTAAGAAAGAAGGGATAAACTGTTCAATAGTAAGGCGGGAATGGCATGCAGAGGGTAAGGTTAAATTAAAATCACCTTGTGGAAATTTTATTACCGCATATAGTATGGAACGGACATTATGCGATATCTTGCGTAAAAGAAATAAAGTCGATACTGGTGTTGTTACCGAAGCGTTTAAACGCTATATATACAGAAATGATAAGAACATTCCACTTTTATCGGAATATTCTAAAAGATTTCGGACAGAAGAAAAAGTAAGAAGATATTTGGATGTGCTGATGTAAAATGCAATGCAGCTTGAAATAAAAACAACCGCTTCCCAATATAACGCTGGAAAGCGGTTGTTTTTTGACTTATTCGCAAATACCGTTGATCGCAATATTAAGAGCCTCCGAAAGAGCTGCGTCCCGAGCTGCGTTGTAATAATCCTCACCTTCGGCGTTCGGAAGTCCGCGCAGCCGTTCGGCGTGGGCTTGAGCGATAAGTGAGTTTGGAATGTCTCTCCTGTTGCTGTACAGCAGACAGGTTGCTATTATTCCGTCTCCTGATTCATTTTTTTCGGGAAGTTTGTTTATGATTGAACCGTTGGGGTAAAGCTTCCAAAAAGCCTTGATTTTTTCTTCATTTTCCATAACTATCCCTCCTGAACTTTTAAATTTTAATTTGCTTAATGCACTTTCAGTATAACAGATAATAGGTTAGATAAAAAACAAATGGGGCCAGGAGAGATTTTACAAAAAAATCCCGCTTGCTTGTATGACAAACGGGTAAGTAAACAACTATTTTAAATAATCCTGCAGCTTCTCAAAGATCTCATAAACATTAGTCCCTGGCGTACATTGTGACGGCGGAAGTTCTTCATAATTAGACATTATGTTTTTGGCATTTTTAATTGCCGAATACATATTAGGTCTTAACATACTATATATATCCTCACTGTTCTTCTTATACTTGGCACAGAGATGTTCCGAAAGCATTGGATAATATTCATTACGCGGAAGCGCGGCAGCAAGTTGTATATAGTGCAGCAAAAACCAGTATTCTATACATTCATTGGACCACAACGCATGATATGTTATAGGTGAATCTTTTGATAATGCCATGCACTTAAAATAAGTATTATCAAAATCATCTTTAGGGAAATCATCCTTATCATATACTAACCATACGTGCTTATAGTCTGTAACTGATATTTTTACAAGCTGTTCTGCCATTTCAAGTAAGGTCAGCGTATTGGCTCCTTGCCCAACTCCCTCAATTTTTATTGATATACGTCCAGGATATTTTAAATTGATCTCATTGCGCAGCCCTTCAAAATAATGAGGCTCTGTCTTTGTTCCTTCTGTTACGATAAGGTGGTATTCAGGAGAGATCATGCGCGTTTTTTCGCATCGTGGCTTTCTCCAAGCCTTATTGGAATCACTTTTCTTTAACGGCTTATTAGACATATCTTCACTTCCACTCCATCATGTTCTGAAAATACGGATCTGCACCATAACGCCCCTCAAGATACTGCTTATCAAAAGCCGCGCTCGGCTGAATATGATTGTTATTTTCGTCCCTTATATCTGCCAAAGAATACAACTCACTCGATTCGTCAGAAAGCTTGCAGGCAAACCAAATCTCGTCGGTACGAAAGACGGAACTCTTCATTGTTGATACATCATGAGATGTAAATATAAGCTGTGCATTTTTTGTATTTATCTCTGGATTTTTGAAAAGCATAACAAGAAATTTTAAAAGCTTTGGGTGCAGTTTGGCATCAAGTTCGTCAATTACTAATATTCCTCCCTCTGACATTACCAAAAGAACAAACGGAAGAATATTAAAAAGTTTTTGAGTTCCTGCTGATTCTAAGTCAATATTTAAGCGGAAAGTCCTATCATTAACTGTATGATCAAAAACCAAGTCATATGTTTCTTTTTTTGATGATCTTTCTACAAATTCAAAATTGCTTATATTAATTCCAACAGAATTTAACAGTTTAATAAGATTTTCTTTGAATTCAGCATCATCTGACACCAATATATGTTGCTCTGTATCGGGATCGGAATAATCTCGAATATAGCAGTGTTCAAACCAATCAATTACAATATTAATGGGTTCAAGCTTATAATTTATATATAAAAAAGAAAGAAATGGCATATTATCATTTACTTCTGTATTTATAGAATGCTTGTTAATACAAGCCCCCAGTTTAATTCCATTATTATTACGTTCAAAAACATCTGTTATTCTACTGCCAGACTTAAGTTTTAATCGATAGAGATTTTCTTCGATTATTTTATTTTCCAAAATTTTGATAAAATATTTGTACTCAAATTCATTGTTTGGTCGAAAAAACAACTCGAATTCGGCAGCTGAATCACGAGAAGCATCATCAAAAGCAAAAGTAGACCATTTTGCCATTGGTTTCCTGTTAGATGTTTTAAAAAGCGAGATAGGATTCATCACAAGCGAATATACAAAACCAAAGGCGTTTAAAACATTTGATTTCCCCCCAGCATTGGGGCCGTAAATAACGGAAACTGGCAGAAATCTCTCTTTATCATTTGCAGATTGCAGCAATGATTCATTAAATCCAATAGCTTTTGTCGCTTGCAGATCCAAAGTAACCTCATTTTTATAAGACTTAAAATTCTTGAAAGTAAATTGGCATAACATTACAATCACACGCCTTTCTAATGTAATTATAATATATTTA
>CAMWRN010000161.1 GCA_947176675.1 uncultured Clostridia bacterium
ATACTATATTTTGGTTTTGACAAATCGTCTATAATATGCTATACTTTAATTTGAGATTTTTTTGCCCGATGCGTGGTTTATTACACACTGTTTCACAACTTCCTGTTTAAAAATATATAAATTATACAAGGAGGATCACTTATGGATCCGTTCAACGAAGCGCCTCCCGGATTTTACAGCGGTGCGGCAAGCTTTGAAAAAGCAGATATCAAACCGGTCAAAAAGGGCAGCAGGCTCAGAACGACCGTTATTGTACTTCTCTGTGTCATAGTTTCACTGTACGCTCTGCTTACCGCTGTCGGACTTATCGCTTATCCGAAATGGTATCTTGTGGGCTCGTTCTACCTACACAAAGGCGCCTTTGAGTATATAAAGGACAGCGGTGAAAATTTTCATCACGATATTTTTGACAAATATGATTTTAACGAATGCAGCGATAAAAAACTGGCAAAAAGCATTAAAACAGCTATCCTCTGCCATTACGGTGAAGCATGGTGGGATAAGCAGTTTGATACCAATATACTCATGTTTTATACCGATAATTATCAAGGTCTAAAAAATTCCCGCGGCATTCTGTACAGCGACAAAGAAATTGAGCATATTTACGGTTTCTATTACAATTACAGATGCGTACCTTTGGGAGATGGTTGGTACTACTACGAAGTCTCCGGCAAAGGCGAGTATTACACGAAAGGATAACTACATAAAGTTAAAATAGATATATACTATACAAGGAGGATAATAAATGAACAAACTCAACGGCGTACACCTGAGCCATAACAAGGGTACGAAAAACTGCGAGACAGTAGATTTCCCGCTGCCGAAAAGCGTGGTGATACCTATGTCTCAGCACATGGGCGCACCCTGCGAATGTCTCGTTAAAAAGGGAGACACGGTAACGGTGGGTCAGAAAATAGGCGACACGGACGCGTTTATGTCCGCGCCGATACACTCCCCCGTTTCTGGTACGGTGACGGACGTTATAGATTTTCTGCTTGCAAGCGGAGCCGTCTGCAAAGCGGCAGTCATCGAATCGGACGGTTTGCAGACTGTCTGTCCCGACGTAAAGCCGCCGGAGATCACCGACAAGCAGTCCTTTATCGCGGCTATTCGGGAAAGCGGACTTACAGGTCTGGGAGGAGCGGGTTTCCCCACTCACATAAAGCTTAACTACGACGCGGTAAAAACTCCCGTGGACACCCTTGTTATCAACGCAGCTGAGTGCGAACCCTACATAACAAGTGATTTCCGCGAGATGATGGAATCCCCTATGGACGTTATAGAGGGTATACTTTTGGTACAAAAATATTTGGGCATTCCTATTTGTAAAATCTGTATCGAGGATAATAAGCCCGAAGCAATTGCGCTTATGAAGAAAAAAACCGAAAATCTGAAATCAATTCAGATAGTGGCCCTGCCGTCCTCATATCCGCAGGGGGCGGAAAAAGTGATCGTCTATTCCGCAACGGGACGGATAGTCGCCGAGGGAGAGCTTCCCTCAAATCAGGGCGTTATGGTCATGAACGTTTCTACGGCGGCGCACATGTACCGCTACACACAGGACGGTATGCCGCTTACTAAAAGACGTCTCACATTAGACGGCGACGCGGTCACCAAAAATGCGGGAAACTATTTCGTGCCAATAGGAACACGTGTATCCGAGCTTCTGGAGCACTGCGGAGCGGAGGGCGCGAAAAAGGTTCTGTACGGCGGTCCAATGATGGGTATCTGTTTGTATGATACCGACCAGCCGGTGTTAAAAAACAACAACGCCATACTTGCATTTAAGGACGGCGAGTCCCCCAAAACAACAGCCTGCATACGCTGCGGAAGATGCGTCCGCACCTGTCCGCTGAACCTTATGCCGGTTCTGATAGAGAACGCCTACAACGCGGAGGACGTTGAGGAGCTGAAGCGGCTGAAGGTAATGCTGTGCATGAACTGCGGATGCTGTTCATATGCCTGTCCCGCACACCGTCCTCTGGCGGAAATAAATCAGCTTGCAAAAGCAATGATCCCGCGTAAATAACGATAACGTTAATACGGACGAATACAGAATTTGTCCATACAAAATATGAAAAGGACTTGATTTGATTTGAAAGGATTATTTGTATCACCGTCTCCGCACCGAGCGGCGGATATGTCAACTTCAAAAATAATGCTGCTGGTGATAATCGCGCTTTTCCCTGCGGCAATGGCAGGCTGCGTTTTCTTCGGACCGAGAGCGGCAGCAGTGCTTGCGGTATGTATCGCAGCATGCGTTATCTTCGAGGCTTTATGCCGCATTGTCATGAAAAAGGATCAGACCGTAGGCGATCTGTCCGCGGTGGTAACAGGACTTCTTCTCGGCATGAACCTGCCCGCTACCGTACCGTTTTACGTTGCGGTCATCGGAAGCTTTGTGGCAATAGTTATTGTTAAACAGCTTTTCGGCGGTATCGGTCAGAACTTTGCAAATCCCGCAATTGCTGCAAGAATAGTGCTTATGCTGTCTTTTACATCGCAGATGTCGGGCTGGGTAAAGCCTTACTGGTACAGCGGAGCGGTTGACGCGGAAACAAGCGCGACCCCCCTTGCGGCGGAATGGCTCAGCTATACGGAAAACGGAGCAGCCTATAAAATGGCTCCCTTTACTCTTTCGGAAATGTTCTGGGGCGAAACAGGCGGCTGCATAGGCGAGACCTGTGCCGCAATGCTTATTCTGGGCGGACTTTTCCTTATTATTACAAAGGTGATATCTCTCGCGACTCCCGTTGCTTTCATAGGTTCGTTTGCGGTGCTGACCCTGCTCTACACCGGAAGTCTTGTTGATACCCTGTACGGTGTGCTTGCGGGCGGACTTCTTATCGGCGCATTCTTTATGGCTACCGACTATGCAACCACACCCCTTACAACAAAGGGCAAGGTCGTTTTTGGCATAGGCTGCGGATTAGTAACCTTTATAATCCGCAGCTTCGGAAGCTTCCCCGAGGGAGTTTCGTTTTCCATACTGCTTATGAATCTGCTTACGCCCTATATCGACAGGCTGACAAAAGCGTCTCCGTTCGGAGCGAAAAAACCTGTCAAGGCGAAAAGCTGACGGAAAGGAGAGTCCGATATGTTTAATGAAAAGATAAAGCCGCCTCTTGTGCTGACTTTGATATGCCTTATCGCCTGCGGACTTCTTGTTGCGGCTTACGAGACTACCTACACAGACACAACGGGCATTATAACCGACAAGCTTACTGCGGGACTTACCGAGCTGTACGGCTCCGCGGACGGCTTTGAAATGCTGAAAAACGATGACGGAACGGTGCTGACCTATGAGGGTGTGACCTCCGTTCTGTTCGACGGAGAAAACGCTGCATTTGAAATCACTGCGGACGGCTACTCCACAGGCGGACTTCACGTTTTGGTTGGAGTCGGCTCAAACGGCGCGGTCAGCGGAGTTTCTATAATGACAATCGGCGAGACGCCCGGTCTGGGAACAAAGGTGCAGAATCCTGACTTTTTAAGTCAGTTCAAGGGCGTTCGCTACGAGGACACCGTGACCGAAGAAGCCGCTCCCGTAAAGGCGAAAGCGGTATGGGGCACAAAGGCTGAAATAAAGTCGCTGGAAATAGAAAGACAGCTGGACGGAGATTCCGCAAGCGGCTTTGTTTTAGACGCGGTTACAGGCGCGACATATTCCTCAAACGGAATGTACTCCGCAGTAAGAACTGCCCTTTCCGCATACGAGAACATGAAAGGAGCTGACGAGTAATGGCTGAAAAGAAAAGCAGTCTTTATGAGCTTACCAAAGGTATCATAAAGGAAAACCCCACACTTGTTACTCTGCTGGGAATGTGTCCCACGCTGGCGGTAACAACTATGGCCTCAAACGGCATAGGAATGGGGCTTGCCACCACCTTTGTACTTATCTGCTCCAACGCGGTAATTTCACTGCTGAAAAACATTATACCCAAAGCAGTGCGCCTGCCCTGCTTTATCGTGGTAATTGCAAGCTTTGTTACGCTTATCGAATTTATTTTAAAGGGCTATATCCCCGCTCTTTACGACAGTCTGGGTCTGTTCCTTTCGCTTATCACGGTCAACTGTATTATTCTGGGACGCGCCGAGGCGTTCGCTTCAAAGAACGGTGTTTTCCGCTCCATACTGGACGGTCTTGGCATGGGATTGGGCTTCACGCTTGCCCTGTTCACAATGGGCAGCATACGCGAAATTATAGGTACGGGTCAGTGGATGGGACTTGATCTGCACCTGCCCGTAACCATGACAATGTTCATAATGCCCGCGGGAGGCTTCTTTACGCTGGGCGTGGTAATTGCAGTGGTAAACAGGCTCACAAAGAAAAAGCCGCCGCAGGAAATAGGCTGTGCGAACTGTCCCAATGCGGCAAGCTGTCCCACCTTTAACAAGGGAAACTCTGAAAATAAGGAGGCTGCCGCACAATGAAAAGTTTGCTTGTAATTCTTTTAAGCGCAATTTTTGTAGACAACTTTGTACTGTCTAAATTTATGGGAATATGTCCCTTTTTGGGAGTGTCCAAAAAGCTTGACAGCGCGGCGGGCATGGGAGCAGCCGTTACCTTTGTAATGGTCTGCGCAACGCTCTGTACATATCCGATCTATATGTTCATACTTGTCCCCATGGGATTGGAGTACCTCAAAACAATTGCGTTTATCCTGATAATCGCGCTGTTCGTTCAGCTGGTGGAAATGATACTCAAAAAGAAAATACCGTCTCTTTACAGTGCGCTGGGAGTTTTCCTGCCGCTTATCACCACCAACTGCGCAGTACTTGGAGTTACCATTCTTAATATCGACAGCGGCTACACGCTTGTACAGTCCGTTGTAAACGCTCTCGGCGCAGGACTTGGCTTTACGCTTGCACTGCTTATCTTCAGTGGAGTGCGTTCCCGCGTAAACGCTGCAAATGTTCCCGAGACATTTAAGGGAGTTCCCGCAACGCTTATCGCCGCTTCTATAGTATCGGTAAGCTTCATGGGTTTTTCGGGAATGTTCTGAGCGGGCGGGAAATCTCGTCCCTACAAATAAATTGCAAAGGGTGATTTAAAAAATGTCAACATATATTCTGCCTATGCTTGTTTTCGGAGCTATCGGACTTGCTGCGGGAGTACTGCTGACTGTCTGCTCGAAGCTCTTCGAGGTCAAAACCGACGAGAGAGTCGAAGCGGTGAACGAGATACTTCCGCAGGTAAACTGCGGCTCATGCGGATTTTCGGGCTGCGCGGACTATGCCGCCGCTATCGTACATAACGGTGTCCCTACAAATATGTGCAAGCCGGGCGGTTCGGAATGTTCAAAGAAAATATCCGAGATAATGGGCATCGACGAAATGACCGTTACTCCGCAGGTTGCTGTAGTACTCTGCAACGGCGACTGCAACGCTACGGAAAGCAAATTCATTTTTAACGGAGTACAGTCCTGCAAGGCAGCAAACCGTTTCTATAACGGCTCGGAGGTCTGCACACACGGCTGTCTCGGCTTCGGGGACTGCGCAAAGGTCTGTCCCCAGAACGCCATAATCGTGCGGGACAGTCTTGCACGCGTGGATAAATCCAAGTGTATCGGCTGCGGACTCTGCACAAAAGTGTGTCCCGACAAGCTGATAGTGCTTCGGGACATAGACAAGAAAATAGATGTTTGCTGCTCTTCCACGGACATCGGAAAGATCGTGCGGAGCGTGTGCAAAAGCGGCTGTATCGGCTGCAAGATTTGCGAGAAAAAATGCGAGCACGACGCTGTTCACGTTGAAAACAACCTTGCCCGCATAGACTATTCAAAATGCACCGCCTGCGGAGCCTGCGCGGAAGCGTGTCCCACAAAGGCTATCCGCAAGTGCGACGGCGTTTACGATTCAGTCAAATAAATTTATAATTTCAATACCTTTTCTTCGCGCCATGCGGACGGTCTGACCTGTTCCGCTGGCGCAGTCTTTTTCATTGTAGTAGCACACGCAGCAGTCGGCGAGCTCCACAAGCTTTTCGTTGCGCTTTTTCATGCAGCCGTTATAGTAGCTGGCGGAACACAGTTCTGT
>CAMWRN010000162.1 GCA_947176675.1 uncultured Clostridia bacterium
TATTTAAGGTTTGCTTAAAGACAGTTAAGGTTTGAAAGTCTATAATGGAACGTGAAAGGCTGAGACACAGTCAGTCTTAAAAATGCACAAAGGACGGTTTTGTTTATGAAAAACACTTTAATTAAAACCGAGCGTTTAAGCAAAAGCTTCTCCTGCGGAGGGGCAATGCAGCACGTTCTGAAAAATGTTGACTTAGAGCTTTACAAGGGCGACTTCACTGTAATCATGGGAGCGTCGGGCGCGGGAAAATCTACGCTTCTGTACGCTCTTTCGGGAATGGATACTCCCACTCTCGGAAAAATAACCTTCGGCGAAAAAACTATTTCGGACTTGAGTTCCGATGGACTTGCGCTGTTCCGCAAGGAGCACTGCGGGTTTGTTTTCCAGCAGATCTATCTCATCGACACAATGAGCGTTCTTGATAACGTTCTTGCGGCGGGATTGCTTGTAAACAAGGATAAAAAGGCTCTTGCCGTGCGTGCGAGAGAACTTTTCAAGGCGGTGGATATTCCAGAGGAGACCATTCATAAATTTCCCGCCCAGATATCGGGAGGCGAAGCACAAAGAGCGGGAATTGTCCGTGCGCTGATAAATTCTCCCGAAATTCTTTTTGCGGACGAACCTACAGGTGCGCTCAATTCCAAGTCGGGACTGGACGTTCTCGACACCCTTACAAGCTTTAACGAGCAGGGGCAGAGCGTTGTTATGGTAACTCACGATATGCGCTCCGCGCGGCGGGGAAACCGTATTCTGTACTTAAAAGACGGCATTATTATGGGCGAGTGCGATTTGGGAAAATATGCTCCAAACGACGAGGAAAGGCACAAGAAATTGTCCGACTTCCTGACGAAAATGGGGTGGTAAAATTGGAAAAACAAGTTTTTCCAACTGTGAGTTTTACTTTTTCGACTGCCGTCGAAAATTTGCTCCGCAAACCGCAAAACTCTGAAAGGATTGAATATATATGAACAGAAATATACTTCTTGCCCGCTCAAATATCCGTAAGGCAAAGGGTCAGACCGCAGCAATTATCGTGCTTGTGCTGCTGTCCTCGCTGATGATGAATTTGTGGCTCATGCTTTCAATGGACTACAGAAAAAATTTCGACCGCTGCCACGACAGACTTAACGACGGTCATGTAAATATTGCGGCGTATGTTACAAACGATGAGTTCAAAAATTTTATTTCGGACACACTTGACGAACGTCCGGACATAACGGGTTATACTGTCAGCGACGCGTTTTGCGCGCCTTTTTCCTTTGAGTACAACGGCGGCGAAATGTCCCAGCTTGCAGTGGTTTTGGAAAAGGAGGACGTACTTTCCCGAAATGTCGGCAAAATGGAGATCACACAAGACAGCGACATAAAAAGCGGAATTTACCTCCCAATGCTTTACGGTACGGGAAACAATTACGCCGTGGGGGACACGATGAAAGTCACATTTTTAGGCGAGGAATTTGAGTACACCGTCTGCGGATTTTTCAACAGCGCAATGAGCGGTTCTCACAACTGCGCCATGGTGGCGTTGTTGATGACGGAGGATAAATTCGAGGAATTTTCCGAGGAAGCCGCCGCGTTAAAGTCCCTGTACATTTCCGCAAGGATAGAGGACGTTTCAAAATGCGAGGAAGTCAGCGCGGGGATTAAGGACGAGATAGCAAAGGAATTTCCCGACATTGTCGTCAACGCAAACGACTACAAAATGATAACAACGTCGAGGTACGTTTCGCAGATGATATGCGCGGGAATTTTAAGCGCAATGGCGTTTCTGGTTCTGCTTATCGGCGTGGTTGTAATCGCTTCAAATATCGCAAATTACATTCAGGAAAATATGCAGAATTTAGGCGCGCTGAAAGCTGTGGGCTACACAAGCGGACAGTTGGTTGCAGCACTGCTTGCCCAGTTTGCGGGAGTTTCATCAATTGCCGCGGTTATCGGTACGGCGCTTTCCTACTGCGTTTTTCCTGCGGTAAATGAAATGATGATAGCCCAGACAGGTATTCCCTATGCGGTGCGTTTTCAGCCCATGCCCGTATTGTTTACGGTAATTTTTATTACGGGAATTGTCTCGGCGGCGGTGTATTTTTCCGCAAAGAAAATTAAAAAAATCGAACCCATAACAGCTATGCGTCAGGGAATTTCCACCCATAATTTCAAGAAAAATCACCTGCCCCTTGAAAAAACTTCTCTGCCGGTAAATGCTGCTCTTGCAATGAAAACCACTCTCGGCGGACTTAAACAGAACGTCACGGTATGCGTTACAATGCTTGTTATTTCGCTGATACTGGTATTTTCCGCAACCTCGTTCAGTAACTCGATAATGGATATGCAGCCTATGATAGAAATGATAGCGGGAGAGTTTGCGGACTTGGCGATAAACGTCAACCTTAACAGAGAAGACGAGCTTGTTTCCGTACTTGAAAACGACAGCCGCGTGAAAAAATTCTATCTGTTCACCACCAACAATATGGAGGTGCAACACGTTGACGGTCTTTCCTTGTTCGTATCTGTAGTGAGCGACTGTTCCAAGATGAATAATCAGAGTATGTTTGTAGAGGGGCGTTACCCCAAGTACGGCAACGAGGTGTCCATCGCCGCAAAATACGCAAAGGACAACGATATAAAAATCGGCGATGAGATTTCGTTAAAGGTGGGAAATTCAGAGGAAAAATATATTGTTTCGGGATATACCCAAGAATCCAACTATCTTGGCAAGGACTGTGTTATGACCCGCGAGGGCTATGAAAAATTAAGCTCCTTGCCCGACGTTACCTACTATATCAATTTGGCGGAGAACATAGATATTGACGATTTCAACAACGAATTGTCAGACCGCTTCGGCAGCGACGTAAATGCCATAGATAATATTCAGTCGATATTGGAAAGCACATGCGGCGTGTATGTTATGCTGATGACGTTCCTCGTAATAGCCATTGTGATAATAAGCTGCATTGTTATAGTTTTTGTAATGTACCTGCTTGTGCGTACAACGCTGAACAACAAAAAGCGTGACTACGGCATTTTAAAGGCTCTTGGCTTCACCACGCCCCAGCTTATCGTGCAGACCGCAATGAGCTTTATGCCGTCTATAATAATCTCCTCGGCGGTGGGTATCGCCGTAAGTATGCAGATAATAAATCCCCTTATGGCGGTATTTTTAAGCGGTATCGGAGTAGTCAAGGGAACCTTTATCGTACCTGTCCGATTAAGCATAATTGCGGGTATCGTACTGGTTATATTTGCATTCGGATCGGCTTGTCTGATGTCGCTTAGGGTGAAAAAAATCGCTCCCCGCGAGCTGCTTACGGGAGAGTAAAGCAGGCTGATTTGCGGGTTAAATTTCCATGCAAAAAGATCCTCCGGCTTCATTTTAGAAGTTCGGAGGATTTTGTATGTGAGAAAAATTTAAAATAAAATATCACGATTTTGCCGCAAGCGCACGCTTTCCGATGTCGGTACGGTAGTGAGCGTTCTCGAAACTTATCTTCTTTACCGCAGCATAGGACTTATCCAGCGCCGCCTGCAAGCTGTCTCCGGTTGCAGTAACGCCTATAACGCGTCCGCCGTTGGTGCAGAATTTTCCATCCGCATACTTCGTTCCCGCATGGTACACAAAAACTCCGTCAACCTGACCGTTTTCGTCCATACCGCTCATTTCCAGTCCCTTGGGGTAGCTTTGAGGATATCCCCCGCTTGCCATTACAACGCATGAACAGCACTCAGCTTTCCACTTTATGTCAACGTCCGCAAGCGTTCCTTTATAGACCGCTTCAAAAATGTCCACAAGGTCGGTGTCCAGAAGCGGAAGAACTACCTGCGTTTCGGGATCGCCGAAGCGGCAGTTGTACTCAATCACCTTTACCCCGTTCGGAGTCGCCATAAGTCCGAAATAGAGACAGCCCTTAAAAGTTCTGCCCTCGGCTTTCATTGCGTTGACTGTGGGCAGGAAGATATTTTCCATGCACTCCTTTGCAACAGCTTCGGTGTAGTACGGATTTGGTGCAACTGTTCCCATACCGCCCGTATTGAGACCCTGATCGCCGTCAAGAGCGCGCTTGTGATCCATTGAAGATATCATGGGAACAACAACGCTGCCGTCCGTAAAGGAAAGCACCGAAATTTCGGGACCCGTCAAAAATTCTTCAACAACAAGCTTTGAGCCGCTTTCGCCGAAGATTTTGTCCTCCATAATGGAGTGTACCGCGTCCACAGCCTCCTGCTCATTCTGTGCAATTATAACGCCTTTTCCGAGGGCAAGACCGTCCGCCTTGACTACCGTAGGATATGAGTTCTGCTCCTTAATGTAAGCGACAGCCTTGTCCGCCTCGGTGAAAACCTCGTACGCAGCGGTGGGTATGCCGTACTTTTTCATCAGTTCTTTGGAGAAAACCTTACTGCCCTCAATAATAGCCGCCGCCTTGTTTGGACCGAAGGTCATTATGCCCTCTGCGTTAAGAGCGTCAACCATACCAAGCACAAGGGGGTCATCGGGAGCCACAACAACCATGTCCACCGCAAGCTTTTTTGCAAGAGCCACAACGCCGTCAATATCCGTTGCGGACACGTCAAAGCACTCCGCATAGCGGGAAATACCACCGTTTCCGGGAGTGCAGTAAAGCTTTTCCACCCGCTTACTTTCCGCAAGCTTCATGATAATGGCGTGCTCACGTCCGCCGCCGCCTACTACCAGTATTTTCATTTTCATCAGTCCTTTTCTATTTGTATGGGACGTATTTCACGTCCCATTGGTTTAATAAGGAAGCTCCTCAAAAACCGCCCTGTATACCTTTGATTTAAACTCACAGCTTCCGTCCATTTTTTTATATGAACCGTACCCCGAAAAGGTCAGACCGCACTTTTCCATTACCCTGCCCGAAGCGGGATTGTCCACAGCGTGCTGTGAGACAAATTTCCTTGCGCCGCACTCATAAGCATACTTTATCATAGCCTTTGTAGCTTCGGTGCAGTAGCCTTGATTCCAGCAGTCATAGCGAAAGCAGTAGCCGAATCCCCAAAAACCGTCAGCTTCTTCGCCGGAGGACTTGTCGAGACCTATGTTCCCGCTGCCAATAAGCAGACCGTCCGACTTCCTTACATAACCCCAAATACCGCTGCTGCCGTTTTCCAGCCACTCCCGCACCTGTTCCGCCGAGGAATAGGTACTGTAGTTCATATACTTGGTGACCCGCTCGTCCCCTGTCCACTGAAAGACAGCCTCTGCGTCGTCCACGGTTAGGGGACGGAGTATCAGCCGCTCGGTTTCGATCGTGGG
Organism: uncultured Clostridia bacterium; assembly: GCA_947176675.1. Lineage (GTDB taxonomy): Bacteria > Bacillota > Clostridia > Oscillospirales > Ruminococcaceae > RGIG8773. The sequence continues at coordinate 5,273 of CAMWRN010000162.1, forward strand.
TATCATAGTTATCAGCTCCTATACATTATTCCGTAAATTTGAAAGAAGCAAATACCTCTTCAAAATCGGACAAGGAGCTGTCATAGTTGTCCTTATCGGCAGTATAGGTGATAACGTACTGATTCACGCCGTTCAGAGTCATGTACTGAAGCATTTTCATAGCCGAACCCGACTGCTCCGCCTCTACTTCAATCTTAAGCCAGTTCTTTCCGCCGTGTTCAATAACCTCATCGCCCAGATATGTCATACCTGCTGCTGCGTACTGTTCCCCCATAAGTCCCGCAAACTGCGAGATATCGAAGTCGGAACCGAGGTCGCCTACCTCGTTGCATACAATGTTGAAGTTTGAACCTGAAAGGCTTGCATGGAAAAACATACCGTCATTCATGTTTTCAATATCTTCTGCGGAAACATCCAGACCCATATCCAGCTCAGCGGAATATTCGCTGATCAGCTTTATGTAATCAGAAGCATCAGTCCACTTTTCGGAGTCAACAGTCATTGTATAGCCGTTACCGCTATAAATGTCTCCTGCTGCAGAAGCATTTCCCTCGTCATTTTCCGTTTCCGCATCTGTTTCTGTTTCATTTTCCGTTTCTGTCTCTGTTTCCTCTGTCGTTTCCGCATTTGCTTCAGTTCCTGAATCTGCTTCCGTCATTTCCGCGGAAGTGGTCACATCGGGAACATCGTTTCCACCGTTTCCGTCCGTTTCTCCGTTTCCGCAGGCAGCCATTGAAGCCGCCGTAAGTACTGCAAGTA
>CAMWRN010000163.1 GCA_947176675.1 uncultured Clostridia bacterium
GCAATACAAAGCCATTATTTATAAATTAAAAAATTATATAAAGGAGAAATTTTTATGAACTACTACATTGGCATTGACTTAGGCGGAACAAACATCAAGGCAGGCGTGGTAAACGAAAATTTTGAGATCGTCGGCAAGGCGAAAACCAAGACCCTTTGTCCCCGTCCCGCAAAGGATATTGCGGACGACATGGCAAAGGTCAGCATTGAAGCCTGCAAGGACGCAGGTATCTCCATTGACGACGTACAGTGGATAGGCATTGGCACTCCCGGTATCGCTGACAACATCAACGGCACTATCCCCTACTCCAACAACCTTGATTTCAAGGACGTCCCCATTCGCAAGTACATTCAGGAACATATCGACAAGCCTGTTTACGTTGCCAACGACGCTAACGCCGCGGCTTACGGCGAGTTTGTGGCAGGTGCGGCAAAGGGCGCGTCCGACGCGGTTTGTATCACTCTCGGCACGGGCGTTGGCGCAGGCGTTGTTATTGACGGCAAAATTTTCACGGGAAGAAATCTTGCGGGTACAGAGATCGGTCACATGGTAATTGAAGTAGACGGTCCCCAGTGCACTTGCGGAAGAAAGGGCTGTTTTGAAGTATTTTCCTCCGCTACAGGACTTATCAACATGACTAAAGAAGCCATTGCAAAACACCCCGAGACCCTTATGGCGGAGTACGCCGAGAGAGACGGACATTCCTCCGCACGTCACGCTTTCGAGGCAATGCGGGCGGGTGACCCTGTGGGCAAAGAAGTTGTTGACAAGTACATCAAGTACCTTGCGGCGGGAATTACCAATGTTATCAATATTTTCCAACCTGATATTCTTTGCATCGGCGGCGGCGTATGCAATGAGGGCGACCCGCTTATGGTACCAATGATAGAGCTTGTTAAAAATGAAGTCTACACGAGAATGCTGGACAAGAACACCAAAATAACCGTTGCAAGCCTCGGAAACGACGCTGGAATTATCGGCGCGGCGTTCCTCGGCAAGGCGCAGTGATATAAGCAAATTTACGCGGGAAACGCCCCGCGGCGGTAAGTCCCCCCAATGTTAAAAATTACGGAGCGAAAAATTATGAGCAAATTTGATTTTCTGACCTCGGGAGATTTTCAGGGTGCGGAGGCTTTTATGGAAAACCGCAAACGCTATGCTGTCCTGAAAAGCGGCGATCTGGACGGAATACCCGCGGACGAGATTGTCTTTGCGGTCACGTCATGGATAGAGAGCAAGTTTTCCGAGGACTGGCGGAATATGGGCGAGGTCATAAACTCTCTTCCGACTCCATGCATTAACATTTACTGCGCAAGCTACATCAAAAACGAAGTGCAAAGCGGCGGTTTCGCACAGGCATTTTTCAACTCCTCACGGGATTTTATAGGTATTGCTGCAAATGGTTTTCGCGCGCTGGGGTATCCAAAACCTGCGGACATTATCGAACAGGCTTTGAAAATCAACTTTGACAGTGGCAAAAAGGCGTCTGGACACAGCATTGAGGATTTCCTCGATTTTGCGAATAACGATGAATACCGCACTCTTGACAAGGATTTTTGCAGGGTCTTTGACGAGAAAAAATTCGGCAGGCTTGCACGAGATTATATTATTAAGTACAAAAAATATTTTGGGGAAAACAATTAAAATCTAACTTAGAAAAATTGGCGGCAGCAACAGGACGGAAAAGGAAAACGGCGAGATCAACGACGGTGAGGTAGTGCTGAAATTACATATGTAAGGAGAAACATTATGGAAATTAAAAAGTTTGTTAAAAATCTTGCGCAAGCTGCGGGAACATCAAAAAAACCAAGTACGCAAACCACTGCGCCAAAGCCGTCCAGAGAATGTATCAATGATTTCGGTGCAGACGGCAGATTTATGCTTTGCGGCGATTTTGTTGAAAGCAAAAGCCACGCCGGTGAGGTCGAGATATTGTACGTCTACGCCCCAGACTGCACCGACAATTATATCGGATACGAGAGCGGCAAACCCTATTTTATGATATCAAGCGGCATTGACGAGGTTTACTGCAATGTGACGGATTTTCTCGAAAGCGGTACGGTCAGCAACGTGCTGAAATTTGAAAAGCGCAGTGTTGGCAGCTCGCTGTTTTACGCCGAAATGGACTATTACGGCGACCGCATGGCAATGTACGCTTTTGCCCGTGATGATGCTTACGGTGCTGACGGAGAAAAAGAACCTTTTGGATTGTGCATAGTGTACGGCAGCGATTTAGTAGGTACAGAGCTTGAAAAACATTTTCTCAACGTCCTCAAAGAGGCGGCGGAAACATACAGGGAGACAGTTATTGCGGAGTAAAATCTTACAAACATAACAATAGGAGTGAGGATATGAAAAAAAGGTTGACGGCTGTTTTGGCAATTCTTTTATGCTTTGCTTTTTCTTCCTGCAATGAAAGTGGGGACGTAAATATCGCAGAAGAAATCATCATTGACGACATTGAAACGGAAGAAAGCGCTGCGGAGATTACGACTGTTACAACGACTTCTGCTGATATTATATCGGAAACCTTCGCAGTAACAGTTGATTCCGTTTTGCCAAAAGATACTGTTTCAGAAACGTTTTTGGAAACGACCATGAAAACAGAAACGCAGGCGGAAACAACCTTGACACAGATTTCCGAAACATATGGCGACGTACTTGGAGAAATAACAGGTTTTCATTTGACGCTGACATATCCTTCTGCTGACGGACAAAGCGCAGACTATGTTTTCTGTGCCATTAACCTTGTGACTTCAAGAATTTACAGAATAGACGCGGGCGGTGGCAGCGTTGAAAACGAGTCTGCTTATCTCACAGATAATCAGATAAAAACTGTTATGGACAACATACTCGGTATGAGCGTTTTGCCATGTGACGAAAAAGTTACCAAAGAAAATGCATGTGAAATAAAATTTGAAAATTCTTCGGGAGTTGTTGTAAATTCAAGAGTTTTCGGTGAAATTCCAGAGGAAATAACAAAGCTTTCCGAGGAAATAGGCAAGCTTGCAAAATCTGATTTTGATGAAAAAAAATTCAATGAAATGCAGACGAATATCCGGAACGCTATAACAAATAAGACTGTTGATGTGTATGCTTGTTTGCACTCAAATATTGACAGATACAGTGCACGTGGAGGCGATACCGCAGTTTATGCAGAAAAAGGTCTTATTTTTAAAAGCCGTGATGAAATAAACGCCGCTGTGGATTTTCTTGAAGAAGAACCTGTAATGCCGATTGCGGACAGTTGGGACGGGTACGCTTTTGTAAAATTTGCGGGTGACGGCAGAATCGAGTATGTGAACTGGTCCGAAACCGAAAGCGGGCTTTCCGAAAAGCCGATTACATATGACGATTGCATGGCATACTATATCGAAAACGGAACGGTGATAGCCTTTTCCGACTACCGAAAACAAAACAGTTAATTTCAATATGAAAGGATAGATAAAAATGTACAGTGATTCAATCAAAAACGGAGCAAATAATGCTCCACACCGCGCACTTTTTCATGCGCTTGGTCTTACAAACGAGGAGATTTCCCGTCCAATGGTAGGAATTGTAAGCTCCTACAACGAGATAGTTCCGGGACACATGAACATCGACAAGATAGTTGACGCCGTTAAGCTTGGCGTTGCAATGGCGGGGGGAACTCCCGTCGTGTTCCCCGCAATCGCTGTCTGCGACGGCATTGCAATGGGTCACAGGGGTATGAAGTACTCACTCGTTACCCGCGACCTTATTGCCGACAGCACCGAGGCTATGGCTCTTGCTCACGGCTTTGACGCATTGGTAATGGTTCCTAACTGCGATAAGAACGTCCCCGGACTGCTTATGGCTGCTGCAAGACTGAATATCCCCGCAATTTTCGTAAGCGGCGGACCTATGCTTGCTGGACGTGTTGACGGCAAAAAGACAAGCTTCTCCAGCATTTCCGAGGCTGTGGGACAGTTCGCAGCAGGCACTATTGATGCGGACAAGCTTGAAGAGTACGAGAAAAAGGGCTGTCCCACATGCGGCTCTTGTTCGGGTATGTACACAGCAAACTCCATGAACTGCCTTACCGAGGTTTTAGGCATGGCTCTCAGGGGCAACGGTACTATCCCCGCAGTGTACTCACAGCGTATTGAGCTTGCAAAGCACGCAGGCATGAAGATAATGGAACTGCTCCAAAAGGACATCAAGCCACTTGACATTATGACTGAAAAGGCTTTCATGAACGCTCTCACCGTGGATATGGCGCTGGGCTGCTCCACAAACAGTATGCTCCACCTGCCTGCGATTGCACACGAATGCGGAATAAACATCAACCTTGACATTGCAAACGATATAAGCTCCAAAACTCCCAATCTATGCCACCTTGCACCTGCGGGTCACACCTATATTGAGGAATTGGACGAAGCAGGCGGTGTGTACGCAGTAATGAACGAGCTTTCCAAGAAAAATCTTCTGAATTTGGACTGCATGACCGCAACAGGCAAGACTGTTGGTGAGAACATTTCGGGCTGCGTAAACAAGGACACTGAGGTTATCCGTCCCATTGAAAATCCATACAGTCAGACAGGCGGAATTGCGGTACTCCGCGGAAATCTTGCTCCCGACAGTTGTGTGGTAAAGCGCAGCGCGGTTTGCGAAGAAATGCTTGTGCACAGCGGTCCCGCAAGAGTTTTCGACTGCGAGGAGGATGCTATGACGGCAATTACAGGCGGCAAGATAAAAGAGGGCGATGTTGTTGTTATCCGCTACGAGGGACCCAAGGGCGGACCCGGTATGCGTGAAATGCTGAACCCAACCTCCGCGATAATGGGCATGGGTCTGGGCAGCAAGGTGGCTCTCATCACCGACGGACGTTTCAGCGGCGCAACACGTGGCGCGGCGATAGGTCACGTTTCCCCCGAGGCGGCTGTAGGCGGCGTTATCGGCGTTGTTGAGGAGGGGGACACTATCTCCATAAACATTCCCAAAAACACCATTACTCTGGACGTCCCGCAGGAGGAGATAGACCGCAGGCTTGCGGCGTTCACACCTAAGACCAAGGAGCTTCACGGCTATCTGAAACGTTATGCGAAAATGGTTACTTCGGGTTCGACGGGAGCTATTTTAAAGGATTGATTTTATGAAAAAGGTAATTGTCAGCATTTTTGCTGTAATCGGCGTAATTGCTGTTATATTAGCAATTTTGGGTATTTATGTTATCCATGATATGTCAGCGCATGACGAACAGCCTAATACGGGAGTTATCCAAAAAGACGGCGGCGAAGTTTTTTATATTTCACAGGAAATGTCGGAAACGGGAAAAGGCGGAACATATTTCCTTTTTTTGGAGAACGACGGTGTAATGCTCGGTGACAGTCAGGACGACACCACTGTTCCATACGGAACCTTTATTCCTCAAAAAAGCGGTCGGTGCATTATTTATGCCGTGGATTATTTTTGCACCGATGAATTTAACGAAAGGCTTTATGACGTTACCGTTGATGAAAATTTGAAAATAAGCTATGTTCAAAGAGATGCTTATAAATTTTTTCCGCTTGAACGCATATCTTTTGAGAATTGCCAAATGACCGTCCAAAAAGACGGAAATTCAACCGCTGTACAAAAACAAACAGCGGTTGAGATCGGTAATGAAATGAGCGCTATTTACGGCAGCGAAACGGCAAGTTACATCACCGCGCCCGACTTGTCCGAAGGCGTAAAAATAATTTGTGTTCATAGCTTGGAGGATCATTCCCGCACCGTGGAATTTTATATGTTGGATAACAAGCTTTACTACTGTAATATTATTGCGGGAAATGAGGAGTGGCACGAATTTACCCTCGAAGATTTTTGCAGCCTTGACGGAATAAACGAACTGCTTGATTTAAAGGACTGATACTATGAATAAAAAACTAACTTTCGGCAAAATCGCGGGGATAATTTTCTGTATCCTCGCGGCGGCAGGTACGGTTTTGCTGCTTTGCCTTAATATCTATTTCGGCGGACAGATGAAACTGGTAGACAAGTGCTT
>CAMWRN010000164.1 GCA_947176675.1 uncultured Clostridia bacterium
GAAAGCAATGTGTTATAATATTTAAAACAGAACATTTGTTGTGCAGCGTTTCCAGAATTTTATAAAATGTACCGGAGGTTTCAATATGCATCTTTTTGAAAAAACCGTTGATTCAGAGCTTATTTTCGACGGAAAAATAATTACCGTTAAAAAGGACAAAGCCGAGCTTGAAAACGGCGATGTCGTTACGAGAGAGCTTGTGGTGCACCCCGGCGGAGTATGCGTTGTCCCCGTGAACGAAAAGGGCGAGATACTTATGGTGAAACAGTTCAGATATCCTTTTCAGACAGTCCTGACGGAAATTCCCGCGGGTAAGCTTGAATTCGGAGAGGATCACCGCGAGGCAGGCCTGCGGGAGCTTCGTGAGGAAACGGGGGCGGTGTGCGAAAAATTTGAGTATCTTGGAGTATGCTATCCCTCTGTTGCTTATCTTACGGAAAAAATCCATATGTACCTCGCTACGGGTCTTACCTTTGAAAATCAGAACTTAGACGAGGACGAATTTCTTGACGTTGTGAAAGTTCCCTTTGAAAAAGCCGTTGAAATGGTAATGAACGGTGAACTCCCCGACGCAAAAACTCAATGCGCAATTCTAAAAGCCGCAAAAATAATTAATAATGAATAATTAGTTGATGTCGGAGGATATTTGGAAATTTGCGGAAAAGCAACCCGTTATCGTGATTTGACTGGAAATAACCTTATGAACCATTGTGGAACTCAAAGAATAGAGACTTAACTTTTCAAAAAGAGCAGTAGAAACACTTTTTGAAAAGTGAGTTAATTAAAAATAATGCAGCTCCTTGATTTAAGGAGCTGCAAGGTAGTTGTAATTTTTTGAGCTTTGGGACTTCCCCGCTTACAGACCTGCTTCTTCCGCCTCTGCTTCAGCCTGCATCTGCTCTATATGGCGGGTGTAAGCTTCGAGGATCTCGTCCTCAACAAGCTTGCGGGCGTCGGGAGAGATCGGGTGAACGATATCCCTGAAAATGCCGCTTTCATCCTTCCTGCTGGGCATTGCAACGAACAGCCTTTCATCACCCTGAACGACCTTGATGTCGTGTACGGCGAGCATATTGTCGATGGTGATTGAAATAACCGCCCTGAGTCTGCCCTCAGGTATAATCTTCCTGATTTTAATGTCTGTGATGTTCATTAGAAACGTCCTCCTTAGTAATTGACATTTGCGGTATACTTTACTACAAACATATTATTAAGCATTTAATGGTAAAATATTCAGTATGAAAAATAAAAATTTGCCGATAATATGTATGCCGCTATCATATAGTATAGCAGATTATTTTTAAATTTTCTTAACTTTTTCTGAAACAAAAATATGCGGGGTGTAATTTTTGGATAAACAAATTATAAATAACAGCCGACATATTCATTTTATCGGCATAGGCGGAAGCGGAATGTACCCTCTGGCACAGATACTTCACTCAAAGGGGTACTTTCTGACGGGCTCGGACAACAATGAGACGGAGACGCTTCAGGCTGTACGTAATATGGGAATACCCGTATACCTCGGTCAGCGGGCGGAGAATATCGGTGACGCTGATCTGATAGTCCATACGGCGGCTATCCTGCCCGACAATCCAGAGCTTATCGCCGCCAAAAACAGCGGGGCGGCGGTGCTGGAAAGAAGCCAGCTTTTGGGAATCCTTACCGAACAGTTCGGCAACACTGTTTGCGTAAGCGGCACTCACGGCAAGACCACCGTTACCTCCATGATAACTCAGATACTGGTAATGCAGTGACTGGACATAAGCGCGGTCATCGGCGGAAAGCTTCCCCTTATCCATGGCAGCGGCATTGCCGGAAAAAGTGATATCATGGTATGCGAAGCCTGCGAGTTTCAGGATCATTTCCTAAATCTTAAGACTTCGGCGGCGGTGGTCCTGAACGTTGACGAGGATCATCTGGACTATTTCAAAAATCTTGACAATATTATAAAGTCCTTTAGAAAATTCTGCGAAAATGCGTCTAATGCCGTAATCATCAACGGAGATGATGAGAACTCCATGAGAGCTGTTGAGGGATCGGATAAAAGCAAAATTATCACCTTCGGCAGGCGGGAAAGCAATAACTGGTACCCCGCCAATATAAAGCATATCGGCGGCATGGAGACTTCATTTGATATTATGCGGGACGGAAAGCTGTTCTGCAAGGCGACTCTGCACGTTCCCGGGGAGCATAATATTGTTAACGCAGTTGCTGCGGCTGCGGCTGCGGACTATGCGGGAGCTTCTCCCGAGGGGATAGCCGCGGGTCTGGAAAGCTTCCGCGGAGCGGGCAGACGGTTTGAAAAGTACGGCGAAGCGGGCGGCGTCACCGTGGTGGACGATTACGCTCACCACCCTGCGGAGATCGCCGCAACACTTGAGTCGGCGGTGAAGCTGGACTTCAAAAGAGTATGGGCGGTACACCAGCCGTTTACATTTTCAAGAACGGAGCTGCTGCTTGACGACTTCGCAAAGGCTTTGTCAATCGCCGATAAGGTAGTTCTTACGTCCATAATGGGCGGCAGAGAGGTGAACGCGTCGGGAATAACAGCCTCCGCTCTTGCGGACAAAATAGACGGTGCGGTCTGTTTCGACAAGGAGCACGACGAGAGCATCGAGCTTGTGTCACAATACGTTTCCGAAAACGCGGAGGAGGGCGACCTGATAGTTACTCTCGGCTGCGGCGACGTTAACAAGGCGGCAAGAAGAATACTGGAATTACTGAACGAAAAATATTCCCTTTAACTATAGGGGCAAAACCGTGTGAAAGGATGGTTTAAATGAACGACAAGGAAAAACGGGTTTTCGAGTACGTCAAGGAGCGAATGGAGGACGGTTTCGCTCCGTCCATACGGGAGATCTGCGCTGCTTTGGGGATACGTTCCACCTCCACGGCGGCAAGATATGTGAATTCCCTTGTTGCGGAGGGCTATCTTGAAAAGGTGGACGGCTGCAACCGAGCCATAAAGCTTGCGGGAAAGGGCGCGGTGAAAATACCTTTGGTGGGCACTATCACGGCAGGTCAGCCTATTACTGCGGTGGAGGATATTACGGACTATATCAATTTCCACGAGCAGAAAAATTATTCGGGAGAGCTTTTCGCCCTTAAAGTGCGAGGAGAAAGCATGATAAACGCGGCTATCCTTGACGGGGATATCGTTGTCGTGGAAAAATGCTCCACTGCCCAGAACGGCGATATTGTTGCCGCTATGGTAAACGGAGGAGAAGCTACCGTAAAGACATTTTACAAGGAGAACGGTCACTACCGTCTCCAGCCTGAAAACGACACGATGGACCCCATTATTGTGGACGAGTGTGAGATAATCGGAAAGATCGCGGCAGTAATACGCTACCTTTAATTCTTAATTAAAATTGGAGAAATAATATGAATTACTACGGACAGCCCAACGGGCAACCCAATTGGCAGCCAAACGGTCAGTTCCCTCCGCAGATGTACTACCCCTATGGCGACGAAACCGCTCCCGATGAGAAAAAGGAGATACGGCGGAACTTCAATACGGTCGGAGCAGTGCTGCTGATTTTGTACATACTTATAATTGCTGTGTGTATGTCGGCTTATATGTTTTTTGCTCCCGATGCCGAATACAATGAGTACGGCGAAGCAGTCTACGGTCTTGCGGATATGATGGCGGAAGCTTTCCCGCGATCATGGCGATTATTGTTTTCGCGGGGTACTGTGCGGTAACGCGCTATAACCCCAATGAGCTTTTCAGGACGGAAAAGCTGGACGGCAGACAAATTTTAAAGTATGTGATGATAGTGCTTTTCTTTCAGCAGGTTTCATTGATTTGTACCATTATCATGTCAAACGGACTGTATTCGCTGGGACTTGAAGTATCGGGACATAATTATGTCCTTGATCATAAGCCGTCTGTGTACGCGGCGGATGTATTTTCGGCGGTGATACTTGCCCCGATAGGCGAAGAGCTTATATATCGCGGAATAGTGCTTCGCTGTACCGCTAAAATAAGCCAAAGATTTGCGATATTTTTCTCGGCGTTTATTTTCGGAATCATGCACGGCAACCCTTATCAGTTTGTGCTGGGTTTCCTGATTGGAATACCTATGGCGGTAATTACGATAAAGACAGGCTCTCTTATCCCGACAATAATATGCCATATGGCGAACAACACTGTTGCCTCACTACCAAGTGTTGTGGAGTATTTCAACGAGGACGCGTCCTTTGCCATAAGCGTGATATCTCTGCCTGTTTTCCTTATTGTGGGACTGGTGGTGTTCGTTTCGGAGGCAGCTTCGGGAGGATTAAAACTTCCCGCCTATACATCGTATCATAAAAAGCGTACCTTTCCAATTCTTATTACGTCGTGGAGCATGATCGTGGTAACAGTTCTTTATGTTTACGATCTGGTATCAAGCATACAGCCTATTGAGGAGTTTCCGGAGATACCCGAAATTGTGGAGCAGACCGCGAGAATTATTTTCAGGAGTTAGCTTATGGAAGATAAAAATTATCAAAGTGTAAAGAATGTGCCGGATACGCGCGTTCCGGAAAAAACCAACGGGGACAAGCATAATCTTATTTTTGAACAAACCTCGTGGGCAGAGGAAGCCAAGGAGGAAATGGAAGACTATATCGAGTCGCAGGGTATCCATATACGTCAATGAACAATTGTGAAAGGAAGGCTGTTTCCTGTGGGGAACGGTCTGCATGAAAATTAAAATGGAAGACAGAAAATTTTTTGCGCTGATCTCGCGCATGAAGTATATAAACCGTTGGGGACTTATGCGTAACGCTGTTTCCGAAAATATCAGCGAGCATAGTCTGGAGACTGCGTTTATCGCCCATGTTCTTGCGCTGTACAGGAACGTCCGCTTCGGAGGTAATGTGAACCCTGAACGAGCCGCGTTATTAGCGATGTATCACGACGTTACCGAAATAATCACGGGAGACCTGCCAACACCAGTAAAGTACTATAACGAGGAAATAAAGCGGCAGTACGGCAGAGTTGAAGAGATCGCAGGAGAGAAAATCATCGGCTATCTGCCGGAGGACTTGCGGGAATATTACCGTCCGCTTATGGGAAAAACAGAGGAGGAAAGCGAGATTTGGCAGCTTGTTAAGGCTGCGGATAAGCTTTCCGCGCTTATCAAGTGCATTGAGGAGCGGAACATGGGCAATCGGGATTTTGCCAATGCGGAGCAGAGCACCTTGAAAGCTATCCGCAGTATGAAGCTTCCCGAGGCGGAGGAATTCATAAAGGAATTTTTGCCCTCCTACGGACTTACCCTTGACGCGCAGATATGACTCGTTTTATAAAAATCAAAGGACAGAACGTTTTGCCGTTCTGTCCTTTTTATTTTGAGCGTTTCAACGCTAAGTATTTTCTTTGATAATACGGCACATTTCTTCGTACAGCTTTTCGGTAAGATCCAGATTTTCTTCGATATTATCTTCGGTCTTTTCCTTTGCCTGAAGCTCCAGCCGGTGAGCAGCTTCGGAAAGCTCGGTCATTCCGAGGTTTGCCGATACACCCTTCAGCTTGTGTGCGGTCTGGGAGAGCTTTTCAAAATTCTTTTCCGAAACGGCGTCTTTGATCGGCGTGATCCTGTCCTCATCGGGAAAACGTTTCAAAAACGTTATGTAGATCTCTGAGTTGTCCATGAACCGCGAGATCGTTTTGTCAACCTCAACGCCTGTTCTTCTCAGTGCTTCAAAAAGTTTGCTGCCATATTGTTCCATAATTATTGTACCTCTTTTCTGAATAGTAATAGATACTGATAAAAGCTGCGGCGTTCCGCTGTTCCTATAGGCGGAGTTTGGATTTTACCGCTGAAAAAGAATGTGTCCGTACGAAACGGAAAACAGATACACAATATTATTTAATATTATTATACAGAAAATTCGGCGGTTGTCAAGAGTTTTTAAAAATTGCCTCAAATCCGTTTCCCTAAAGGGTTTGACGGCTTTTTAAGATAGCTTTTGGG